>NZ_JAPPTH010000029.1:0-64404 GCF_027587015.1 Vibrio sp. Makdt | reverse complement strand
TTAATAGCAGAGACTCCTGGCTTTTTGTGTTTTGATGTGAGTGTGAGGTACTTGTTTAATCTTCACCCACAAACACATACATATCACCACGGCAGCGGTTGATACTGTGCTTCTATCTAACCCATAAACCAAGACACGAAAATCAACGCGCCAAAACCGAATGTCGCCATTAGTGCGGTGTCGCCACCCGCAGCTGTGTAGCTGCCCTCGGTTTGTAGGTGAGGGAAGTCAGGTCTACGAACTTTAACTACCATTGCGAGTGGTCCCCAGATAGCTAGGAACACTAACACCATACCTGCATAGTCGAGCATGCTGACGAATTGGCTAGCAAACAACTCAGCCAATACCAAAGGCAACACAAAGGTCAGAGCGTAAGCCATTAGCTTGTTGTTGGTTACCGCGTCTTTGTTTTGGTCATACAGCGCCATGGACACGCCGAGGAAAGAAGTCACCAATGCCAGTGCAGAGAACAGAGCAATCACTACTTTTAACCAAGCAGATTGTCCGCTAAACGCAGAGATCAGTTCTGAAATGTTGTGGAACTGGCTGATCGCGTCTGTACCAAGGTTACCGATAATCGCGAACAACCAAGTGAGGTAGCACACGAGCGGAATCACTGAACCTAACAGAATCATATTGCGGATCTGCTTTTGAGTCGCTTCACGGTTGTAGATAACCAGTGACGGGATCACCACCATAGAGGCAAAGCTGGTAAAGATAACCGCGCTGTATTGCACCACATCATTGGCCGTGTATTGGCTAGTTTGAGTGAGGTAATCAAGACGGATATTGCTAAACAGAGAAGCGATAACAATAAATAGCATCACCACCATCATGATGAATAGGCCACGGTTCAACTTATCGATATAAGACTTACCCGCTACCACAATCACACCCATAAATAGGCTGAAAACGGTATAAGCAGCAGATGCAGAGATGTTTACGCCAACATCGAGCAGTAGCTTACGGATGATGTCACCCACGCCCAAGATATAAGCGATCAGCATGCATACTAGCAGTAGGTAAAAGAGTGCATTGATAAAGTGTTTTCCTTTGCTGCCCAGAGTGAGGTAAGCAACACTGCTCATGCCACTGTTATCTTTGGTTTTGGTACACGCTTCTGCCAATAGGAGAGCTGAGTATGTGGTGCCGATAAAGATAAGTAGCATCAGCACTGAGCTGATCATGAAGCCAAATTGAGCCAACACCATAGGAATAGCAAGCATGCCAGCCCCTAATGCAGTTCCTGAAAGAATCAAAGAACTGCCGAATAATTTCATATTCAAAAAAGCAACCTCTAAGTATCCAATTAGTTTTTAGTTGGATTGTAAATATTTGTTGCCAAGCCTAACAAATTACTCAGTAAAGTTAGGGGTTAAATTCTAATTATTTTTGAATTTTTCTAAAAAATTTAAGCAGGAATTTATGGTGGGTATGAGTGGTTGATTTAAGTATTCATTCGGTGATTTTATTTATCGTTCTGATAACTTTTGTAAATTGCTCGCCGATTAATAGGCAGCGGTTTATAGCTGAAAAATCGGTATCTTAATCTCAGCAGAATTGAGTCGAAACCTTGCTTATTGCGTGAATTCTTGGCTGTAGCCTTTTCCACATACTGACGGTTTGTCTTAAATGGAAAGATCCGTTGTCGTAGATGCCACTCGGTAGTTTGGCGTTTCGCTCTTATTATCCTCACACCAATTATGTGAGGGTCTTATGTATCGTTTTCTGTTTTGTAGTTTCGCACTTGTTCTCTTGTATCCAACGGCGATTGATTTGTATTTGGTTGGCTTGCCTCAAATCGCGGCTGATCTAAATGCCTCGGAGGCGCAGCTACATGTGGCGTTTTCTATCTATCTTGCGGGCATGGCAACTACTATGCTGTTCGCAGGTAAATTTGCCGACAAGGTAGGAAGAAAGCCTGTCGCGATTTTCGGTGCGATTGTCTTTGCTATCTCTTCAATGTTCGGTGGCATTGTGACTAGTGCGGAACCGTTTCTAGCGGTGCGCTTTTTCCAAGGTGTTGGCGCGGGTTCATGTTATGTGGTGGCATTCGCCATACTCCGAGATGTGTTAGACGATCAAAAACGCGCTAAGGTGTTGTCGATGATGAATGGCATTACCTGCATCGTACCAGTGCTTGCGCCGGTGGTCGGTCACTTAATCATGACGGTATACCCTTGGCCGAGTCTGTTCACGACTATGGCAAGTATGGGGGTAGTCGTGTGTTTGTTGTCGGTGTTAGTGCTAAGAGAAACCAAGCCGAATAGCGTAGGCTCGAAAGTCACAAAAGCTTCTGTGTCTCAATCAACTTCAACCGAAACTTTTAAGGAGCCCTTGTTTATCAGCCGAGTGATCATGACCAGCTTGGGCGTGACGGCGATTCTGACTTACGTGAATGTGTCTCCAATGCTGATAATGACTGAGCTTGGTTTCGACCGTGGTCAATACTCATATACCATGGCTCTCACTGCATTAGTCAGTATGCTGGTGTCTTTCTCCGCGCCGTTTGCCTTGAATGTGTTTAAACAAAAAAGCCTCATGCTGACATCTCAAACGTGCTTTGTGATTGCAGCTATCTTGTTGCTTGCATCGATTGATGGTGGGCTAGGGCATTGTGTAACCCTGCTAGGCTTTGCTTTTGTGTGTGGTGGCTTCTCGTTAGGTTTTGGTGTCGCGATGAGCCAAGCATTGAGCTGTTATTCACAACGAGCAGGCGTTGCGAGTTCAATATTGGGCGTTTCTCAGGTGTGCACGTCGGCACTGTTTATCTGGTTGATGGGCGTGATCGGGCTAAGTGCATTGAATATGTTGGTATTTATACTGGCTGCTGGTGGAGTTATCAGTATTGCTCTAATACTATGGGTAGGTCCTTCCCAAGTGAAAAGTGATTATGAAGAAGCCACTAGCCCGTCTTGATCTCAACCTGTTGTTCACTCTGCAATTGCTGCTGCAAGAGCAGAGTGTCTCAAAAGCTGCCAAAAAGCTTAACGTTACGCCCTCAACGGTGAGTAAATCACTGACTAAGCTTAGAGACTGGTTTGATGATCCTCTGTTTGTAAAAACGCCAAGAGGTTTAACGCCGACACCACTTGCGCTAAGTATGGTGAAAGATCTTCAAGACTGGCTGCAGATTGGTAGCCAAATTCTCACGACTCGTGGTGATGATGCGCCCAAAGATGTGCGATTGAATCTAGAGGCGGAATCCCCGCTGTCACTGATTATGCTCAATGAGCTGACGCAAAGCGTGTATCAACGCTATCCGAATGCGAAGATCAAAATGCGTAACTGGGATTATGACTCGATAGACTCTATTGTTCGTGGCGAATCTGATATTGGCTTTTCAGGGCGAGAAAGCCATCCGCGCTCGAAAGAGTCTCTAGACGCGCTGCCATACTTCATCGATTTCGAGGTTTTGTTTCACGACATGCCAGTGGTGTATCTCAGAAAAGATCATCCTGCCTTACAGGAAGAGTGGAACCTTGAGGCTTTTCTCAAATACCCTCATATCAATATCGTGTGGGAAAAAAGCGAAACCTGGGCGCTGGATGAAGTGTTAACCGATCTACAACTGGACCGAAACATTGCTCTAACTCTTGCAGGCTTTGAGCAGTCTCTGTTTATGGTGGCTCAATCAAATCACTCTATGACGACGGTTGCGCCCAACTACTGCCGACGTTACGCAGAGCAACTTCACCCCAACCTAACCTGCTTACCTATTCCGTTAGACGAAGAACATGCCAATAAATTGCTAATTCCTTTCACTATGATTTGGCATAAACGCAATGCCTATAATCCGCTCGTTTTATGGCTAAAAGACACACTCAGATCGCTTTACCAGTTTGAAGGAAAACAGGTAAAAGACGTGAAAAGTGTCTAAAATTCTGTTGACCTGACTACAGCTTCATAGTTTATCTTTGCTACCGAAATGAAAGGGGAAGTGCATGTATCGTATCTCTGAACTGGCCGAATTAGTTGGGCTGAGTCGTTCTACATTGTTGTACTACGGCAAGCTAGGTTTGATTGAAGCTCAACGTCAGAGTAATGGCTATCGTCTTTATTCTGAAAAGGACCTACAACGCGTTCGCTTGTTACAGCAATTACAGGAGGGTGGGTTGACGCTTAAAGAGTGCCAAGCCTGTTTAGATGCAAAGATCGAACGCAGCTTGCTGGAAAATAGACTCAAGCAGTTAGATGAAGAGCTACTGCAAAAACAGCGTTCACGAGATCTATTAGCAGCAATGCTAGGCGAAAGCGGATTAGAAGAGTGGCATGAGTCGATGGATAAGCTTGCGCCAGATGCACACCTCGATTGGTTAATTAAGCAGGGCTTTGATGAGAAACAGGCTCTGCGATTGAAGTGGTTATCGAAAGACATGAATGAACATGAACAATATATGGCGGATTTCGGCGCCATCTTTGAGGGACTAGAACGTTTAGGACCCGGAACGAATGAGGATACGCTTACTGCGCTTTCCCACGTTCCGGAAGTACCGAAGCGCGTCCTTGAAATTGGTTGTGGTAAAGGTATTGCAACCTCCGTATTAACGAACGCGATGAAAAAACATCAGGCTGAAGTGCAGGTCACTGCGGTAGATAATGATCAGCCGTGTTTGGATATTCTAAACCAGCAAGCACTAGAACTTGGTCTCGACAGCAACATCAAAACGGTATGTGCAAGCATGATGGATTTACCGTTTGAAGCTAAGTCATTCGACTTAATCTGGTCAGAGGGTAGCGCTTACATCATGGGTGTCCAGAAGGCACTTAAGCAGTGGCGAAAGTTACTTGCCGATGATGGCATATTAGTCGTGAATGATTTGGTCTGGAACACCGAGAATCCTAGCGAATCAGCCGAAGTGTTCTGGCAGAAAGAGTACCCAGATATGACGACGGTTTCTGAGCGCATTAAACAGGCAAAAGCAGCGGGTTATCAAGTCCTGAATGACTTTGCGATGAGTTATGCCGGTTGGCTTGCCTACTATCAGCCCTTGCAAAAGCAAGTTGAAGCTCTGAAAGCGACGATGCCAAACTCAAAAGCGCTCGCAGATTGCGACAATGAAATTAAACAATTCTTCAATAACAGCGAACTTGTGGAAGGCTCTCAAGGCTCTGTGAAGCGTGATTTTGATTATCACTTTTTTGTGTTGAAGAAAGTACAGTAAGTGAAGAGCACTATGAAATTTAGACAGCATGATTCAAGCGAGATCAAAACGATCACTCAACTTTTTACTCAAACCTTTACTGATTCAGAAGGTGAGAACGAAGGTAAAACAGTGGGTAAGCTTGCCAACGATCTTTTAACGACCACAGCTCCAACAAAGCTACTTTGCTTTGTCGCGGAAGATGATACTCGTGAGTCCGATACGGATAGTACGATTGTTGGTGCGATTATCTTTACTCCGCTTTCATTTGACGATGAAACCAAGGCGTATTTACTTTCACCAGTAGCGGTGAGCACACAGCTTCAAAAGCGTGGTATTGGCCAACAGCTGATTAACTTCGGCTTAGAGACTCTAAAAGAGCAGGGTGTCGAGCTTGCAGTGACGTATGGTGATCCTAGTTATTATTCAAGGGTGGGCTTTGAGCAAATCACTGTTGAACAAATCCCTGCGCCATTTGAGTTGAGCTACTCTCACGGTTGGATCGCTCAATCGCTGACTGGCGGTGAAATCAAAGTGGCGAGCGAACAGTCTAGCTGTGTTGAAGCTTTGGCTCACGCTGAGTACTGGTAGTAATTCAAAAATAAAATCTTAAATGAATGAAAGCCCATCAGGTTCACTTGATGGGCTTTTGCTTTTAATCAATCAGACAAACTCGCAATTGCGCAAATTTAAACCGTCTGCCCTCCTTTAGAATTTCTCACATCTTGTTATTTTGAACGAATGTTCAAATAAGTACTTGAACGATCGTTCTGGTTTGATCTATATTGTTTTCACGCCAGCGGAGAATAGCCACAAATTACTTCGTGAAGGAATACACTTAGAATCAGATTTGATAGGAATAGAACGATGAGCAAATTCAAAATTCACTCAGTAGAATCAGCACCAGAACAAAGCCAACCTATTCTTGAAGGTGCGAAAAAGCAGATGGGTCGAGTTCCGGGTTTATTTGGTGTGTTAGCGGAATCACCGAATACACTCAAGGCTTATACTCAGCTTCATCAAGCGTTTAGCGATTCATCTTTCGATGCAGAAGAGCTGACAGTGGTTTGGCAAACTATTAACGTTGAACACGAATGTCACTACTGCGTCCCAGCTCATACTGGTATTGCACACTCAATGAAGGTTGATCCGGCAATTACTGAAGCACTGCGTAATCGCACGGCACTTCCAACAGAAAAACTGCAAGCTCTGCACGACTTCACGCTAAGCATGGTTCGTAATCGCGGCAATGTGCCTGCAGATGAAATGGAAGCATTCTTCGCTGCAGGTTATGGACAACAACAAGTGCTAGAAGTGATTCTTGGCCTTTCACAGAAAGTGATCAGTAACTACGTAAACCACGTTGCTGAAACGCCAGTAGACAAAGTATTTGAGCAGTTCGCTTGGCAAGGTTAATCGCTTTTAATTAAGCCGGGAATGATAATGATGAAGGCCCCGCTCAGTTGAGCGGGGCTTTGTTATGTTCAGGGTCTAGCCTGTTTTGGTGGAGCAGTTAACGTGTATGTTTGGCGATCAACTTCGCCAGCGTCGCGACTCCTTCTTTCCAGTCCTTGTTCTCTTCAATGTTCGCGACAGTAAAGCGCAGGCAATGTTTGTATTGGTCGTGGGTGCCAAACACAGTGCCGGGTAAGATACCTAACTTATGCTTCAAACAATCTTGGTAGACGGCATAGCTGTCGAGTGATTCGGGGAGCGTTATCCAGTTTATAAATGCTCCCTCAGGTTTGGAAAGATGGTAGCGTCCTACAAGATGAGGGTAGCTATCTAAGGCTTGAATCAAAAGGCTTTGAAATTGCTTTTGGTTGGTTTGATAGAGTCGCTTCATCTTAGATAAATGATTGCGATATTTGCCAGTGGTGAGAAACTGGCCGACCGCTGATTGCATCAGGTTGGAGCTACCCATGTTGTCACACAGTAGGTACTTTTCGATTAAAGGTTGATAGCGACCGGAAAGCAGCCAGCCAACACGCAAGCGAGAGTCCAAAGTCTTGGATAGAGAGTTCACGTAGATCACTCGTTCTTGGTCATCCAGTTCTTTCAAGCTCGCAATCGGAGCATCAAACGCCAAACTCCCGAACACGTCATCTTCAATAATCGGCAAAGATCCGGTTATCTCTAATAATGCTTTTCGGTTGGCAAGTGGCATTCTAGATCCTGTCGGGTTGGTAAAGTTTGGTGTCAGCAGCAGCGTTTTCACTTCCCATTTATCTAAGGCATTTTGTAGTGCTTGAATATCGATTCCATGGCTCACACTGCTTGGTATTTCAAGTGCTTGTAAGCCTAGTGATTCCAATAGGAGTAAGTTACCAAAGTAGCATGGAGACTCAACTACAACGATATCGCCCGGTTTGGTTAATGCGCGCAGTGCTAAACTGATCGCTTGCTGCGCGCCGTGAGTGATCGCAATCTCTTTCGATCCTGCAGGTACGCCCAGATCATGGGTGATCTTTAACAATTGTTTTACTAATTGTTCGTCGCCGGGCGGCAGTTGGTAATAGCCAGGAAGTTGAGTCTGCAAGCGGCTGTGGCGACCAATTTCAGCGTACAGACTACGAATGGCGGGGTTGTTAATGTTTGGGTGAGCAGAGCCTGCTTGTAACTTTAAACGCCCACTGGGGCGGGAGAGTACAGATTTAGTGACAGATAAAAGGTCAACTTTTTGCGGCTGGCTCGGTGCATCCCAACTTGTGGTGTTGGGGGCTTTAACGCGATAACCCGACTTGGGAACGGAATATACCCAGCCCGTCGCTTCCAACTCTTGATAGGCACGAATCACGGTGTTTTTGCTTACACCCAGTTGCTCGCTTAGTTGTCGGATTGAGGGTAAGCGATCGTCAGGATGAAAGAGCCCCTTATCGATCTGAGTCTTAATATGTTGCTCGGTGACGAGATATTTATTACCGCTGACTTCTACTTCCACACTGCACTCCCTTCAACTGATTCTCAATCTGTAACCATTTAAAGTGTTATATCTGTATCTTTATTAGTTATCTGTACCCAACTAAGGTAACAGCATTGATGAAGAGTTGACCAGAGGTTTGTAATGCTGATTAAAATGATTCCGTTTGTGTTTGTAATATTGTGGTCGTCAGGCTTTGTTGGCGCTCGTCTTGGTGTGGAATACGCTGAACCCGCGACGTTACTTTCACTTAGGATGGTAGCCAACGTAGCGCTGTTCTTGGTCTTGATTGCAATCCTTAAACGTCGTATCCCTCGTGGTCGAGCATTCTTCCATGCGTGTGTGGTTGGGATATTGATTCATGGTTTTTACCTCGGTGGTACCTATCTGGCGATTGATATGGGGATGCCTGCAGGTTTGAGCTCTTTATTGGTGGGTCTGCAACCTATTCTTACCGCGCTGATCATGGTCAGCTGCACCTCACAGCGTTTTAACTTTGCGCAATGGCTTGGTTTAGCGCTTGGCTTTGCGGGCATTAGCTTGGTGTTAATGGGTAATATTGAATGGCAATCGGATGACCAAAAAGGCTTGGCGACACTGTTATGCTTAGTGTCACTGGTAGGTATTACTTGCGGCACTTTATATCAAAAGCGTTTCTGTAAGGGGACAGACATGGTGGGCGGTGCAATGGTGCAATACTTGGCTTCTGCAGCGTTGTTCCTGCCTTTTGCGATGCGCTACGAAACCATGCAAGTGAACTGGACGGTAGAATTTACGTTAACGCTGATTTGGCTGGTGGTCGTTCTATCTTGTGTCGCAATATTGTTGTTACTTTACATGGTGGAGAATGGGGCGTCTTCAAGTGTCGCATCGGTGTTTTATCTCGTACCGCCGACAACCGCAATTCAAGCGTGGCTTATCTTCGGCGAGTCGTTCGACATCTATGGCGCAATGGGTTTTGCGTTGTCAGCCACTGCGGTTTATCTGGTGGTGAAGAAGCCCGAATTGATTAGGTTCCGAAGACAAGCAGCTTTAAACCGTTAAAAATAAAAAGAGCCTGAATATTCAGGCTCTTTCTCTATCAATAACTTTCTAGCGACTATCGATTAGCGCTTCATCAAGCATGCGTAAGCCGTTGTAAACGGTGCTTCTTGGTATTGTTTTAGGCCAGTCTCTTTGAACTTCATCATTAGAGGGTTACGCTTCAGGCTTTCTTTGATGTCTGCTGGAGAAACTACTTCAACGTTTAGGCCGTCGATCAATTGGATCGCTGCTTCTAGTTTGAAGCCGAAGCCACCGCCAGCAAATTTGCCTTTAGTTTGGCGTTGGCGAATCACTACTTTTTCTACTTGGTAATCTTCCATTAACTTTGCAAAAGAGAATTGAAAGTCTTTCATATTCTGTGTGTCGTTAGCGTCGCTGATAGAAACCTTAGAAACTCGGCAATCAGGAATGTTAAATACACCATCTGACAGAGAAAGAAGACAGATGACTGCATCGTTACCTTTGATTTCAACACCACAAATTTTCATGTTCTTACCTACTTATTTTAGAGCCCTATATTATGGTGTTATTTCTAACACTTCTCCAGTATTTGCGTGTATCCGTCGAAAATAAGTCTAAATCAGAGAATATCTTAGCGGCGAAAAGTTAACCTTTGGCTAATTTGTCATCATGTAGATGGGCGGTAACGTTTGCTATGGGATGAGGCTCACAAAAGCTTAGCGGGATTTCATATGTGTGCTGTATATTGCGCGCGCATCCCTATTTGAAGTGTGGTTATTAATCCCAATGAATATCAATAATCTTTCGATTAAGAGTAAAATCGCGATCCCGCTGTTGGTGATTGTGATTGTTTTTTCTACCGTTACCGTGCTCAACGTTATCAGATCAAATGCTCAAGCTGCGATTAATAACGAGCTCAACAATGTCGTTCAACCTGTTCTAGATAACCTAGAAGATGGCTACCGCGATATCTACCAAATCATCGCTTCAGCGCAAGGCTTGTTACTTGCGAAAGATCAGGCGGCGATTGACTATCAAAAGTTCGAATTCAAAGACAACGCTTATAAAGCGGTTCCACGCTTTGAAAGTGTTGAGACTTTGTATCGAGCTGGTGTGTTAGATCCTTCTTCACGTGGTGAACTGTCTAAACTGGTTAATGCGATGAGTAAGTGGGTCGCGCTACACGAACCTATGTTTGCTGACCCTGCGAATGCACATCAATACAACATTGATTACTCGCCAGCGTTAGATGCTGAGTTTGCGATTATCCGTAAACAACTGCGTGATATCCGTACCCTGATTGAGTTGAAGCAGAAAGAGCTGCGTCAGCAAGCGGGCGACTCAATTGAATCAAGCAAGTTGATCATTGAGGTTGGAATGGCAGTCGCTGTTTTTGCCGCATTGTTTGCGATGTGGTTATCGAACCGTTTCATTGTTCAACCAATTCAGAACGTTGAGAAAGCAATGAATGAGATCGCATCAGGTGATGGTGACTTATCTCAGCGCATGAAGGTGGAAGGGAACGACGAGATTGCTCGTTTAAGCTCTGCTTTCAATAAGTTTGTTGGCAAAATCCACGTTACGGTTGAGCAAGTAATTTTCACGTCAAACGCTGTTCGAGCTGAGATGGAAAATATTAAGTCGCTCACTCAAAGCGTTGCTGAATTCTCTTCAAACCAACAGCGAGAGAGTGAAGTTGTTGCGGCTGCTGTTCATGAAATGCAGGCGACTAGCGAAGTGGTGAGTGGTAATGCCCTAGATGCGGCTACCGCAAGTAACGTTGCGAATCACGAAGTGGAGTCGGCAGACACTACGCTTGGTCTAACCGTGACATCAATTGAACGTCTAGCTCAAGATATTGAGAACGCGGGTGGTGTGGTTCAGGAATTGGATATTGATGTGAAAAACATCGCCTCTATTCTTGGCGTGATCAAAGGTATTGCTGAACAAACTAATTTGTTGGCCTTAAATGCAGCGATCGAAGCGGCACGTGCTGGCGAACAAGGTCGTGGTTTTGCTGTAGTCGCGGACGAAGTACGTGCATTGGCAAGTAAAACTCAAGACAGCACTGGTGAAATCGAGGCTATGATTGAGCGTTTAGAGGTCGGGGCTAAGCATGCTGTTGGCGTGATGAGCGAGAGCAAAATCAGCGGCGAGAAAACCATTATTCAAGCCGGGACTGCAGCGTCTTCTTTGAGTGAGATTCGTAATTCAATCGGTAAGATGAATGACATGAACACGCAGATTGCGACGGCAGCTTCTCAGCAGTCTCAAGTGTCTGAAGAAGTGAACAAAAATGTTCAACGTATCGCAGAAAGTACGATGCAAATGGTTGAGATGGCGAGCAGCGCTGAAAATGCGTGTATGGCTTTGGCCGAGCAATGTGAGGCGCTGGATAGCCTAGTTTCTCAGTTCGAGGTGTAACATTTAGAGCTGAGATGAACGTGGTTTGTTCTCGTTAGCCGCAAAGAAATAGCAGAAAGCCCGAACTCCATGAGTTCGGGCTTTCTTTTTAGATACATGATCCGTTGTTGACCGTGAGCTGCTAGTGATTAGCTGCTACGACCGTCTTGGTATGTGTAACGGTAATCAACTTTTACGTTTGCTTGGTAGTGAACATCGCCGTTCATGTTGGTGATTTTCTTCACCTCCATATTCGCGTCATCAATTTTGAACGAATCGTATTTTGTTGTTTGCTGGAACTGTGGTAGTTCTCTTGAAAGCTCAAACGGTGTCTTTGTGCTTAGCTCATCCATAAGGTTCGTGCCTGCATCGTATGCTTCCGCTTCAGTAACAAAGGTATCAGACTTTAGCGTTGTTTCTTGGATCGTCGTTTTAGTGGCTGCGAACGCTGTGGTGCTGAGTACAAGAGTTGATGCAAGTATGATTAATTTTTTCATAAGAGTACCTGACTTTGTTGTGTAACCAATAATTCGAGTTTTCAACCTACCAACAGTAGATAAGAATAATGTTAGGACAAAAACGAACTTATGTAAGAAGTTAGTCCCGCAGTTATTGTTCGTTGAGAGTTATACGCAAAGCATATCAAGCAAGGTGACAGAATTCGGTAACTTCAATACACTGCATGGGTATCCACAGTTCAGCACAAGGTAAAGGCATGGCCAATTGGGAAGGGGTAAGTGAGTTTGTTGCAGTCGCAGAGCGTGAGAGTTTTACTGGTGCCGCACAGAAGCTTGCTACATCGGTCGCTCAAATCAGTCGCCGAGTAGCAAATCTCGAAGAACGTCTCGCGGTGAAACTGCTCAATCGAACGACTCGCAAGGTTTCTCTTACAGAAGCCGGGCAACTCTATTATCAACAGTGTAAATTGTTGGTCGAGGGCTTAGAGATTGCGGAATTGGCGGTAACACAAATGCAATCGACACCGAAGGGGCTTCTGAAAGTAACGGCTCCTGTCACCTATGGTGAGCGCCAACTAGCACCAATACTGCACCAATTTTTAAAGCTTCACCCGCAAGTCGAGCTAGAGTTAATGCTGACCAACCAAAAGCTCGATTTGATCGACTCGGGTGTCGATGTCGCAATCCGTCTTGGTCGATTAGAAGATTCAAGTCTCGTCGCAAAAAAGCTTTCTCAACGCCAGCTCTACGTATGCGCAAGCCCTGAATATATTGAGAATTATGGTGAGCCTCATACCCTCTCCGAATTGACCAACCATCAATGTTTAGTCGGTGGCTTTGAGCACTGGCGCTTTAAAGAAAACGGTCGCCCTCGCTCCGTCCGTGTTAATGGACGTATCAAGTGCAATAGTGGTTTAGCCTTGCTAGATGCAGCGAAGCAGAGTATAGGCTTGGTGCAGTTACCGGAATACTACGTGAGTGAAGATCTTGATTCTGGTGAGTTGGTCGAAGTGCTTTCCGATTACCGAGACGATAAAGAGGGGATCTGGGCGCTCTACCCGCAGAACCGTAATCTGTCTTCAAAGGTTCGTTTGCTCGTAGACTTCCTTTCTGAGCAATTGGATTGATCCTATGACCGACAGTGAGCGTCATTCAGCAAGTCAAAGTGAGTTGATACTCAGTGTGTTCGATACACTCGAACAGCATTATGGCTATTTTGATTGGTGGCAAAGGAATGATCCTTACGAGATTGTTTTAGGCGCTATTTTGGTTCAAAACACCAACTGGAAGAACGCAGAGAAAGCACTCATTAACTTAGGTGAGAAATGCAATCCAAGGTCGGTTGCTGACATCGAACTTGATGAACTTGCCCAAAAGATTCGTTCCAGTGGCTACTACAATCAGAAAGCCATCAAGTTAAAGGCTGTGACGGAATGGTTTTCGAAGTACCACTACGATATGTCTGTGGTTCGTGAGCAAGACAAGGAGCAACTGCGTAAAGAGTTACTGGAAGTGAAAGGGATTGGCGGCGAAACGGCTGATGCGATTTTGGTCTATGCGATAGGTAAGCCGTCTTTCGTTATTGATGCGTACGCGCGAAGAATCTTCACTCGCAACGGACTCGATGTGCCTAAATCGTATGAGAAGTTTCGAGCCTTGATGGAGAGCGTGATCCCCTTGGATACAAAAAGGTACGGCTACTACCATGGGTTGTTGGTTGAGCATGGGCAGCAGTTTTGTAACCCCAAGCCAAAGTGTCAACATTGCCCGCTAAACAGCATGTGTATCGAAGCTAGAACTCAGACTAAAATTTAACTCGCTTAAGGCTCAATATCTCCGATGGAATACAAAACTAACTCTTCGGGGTTGTTGCCTTCGCCAAGTGTGTGAATGTCTTCACCTTCCTCTTTGAGTTGAAGAATGCACTTCATTGCTTTGCTCTGTTCAACACCAATTATGGTTTTCATCTCTGAAGCGGATACGCCAAAGCGCGTGGCGATCAATAAATCACGAACCTTCTTCTTATCTGAATTAAACATCTTATCTGCCTACCTACGAGTCGATGACCTTGCAACCCAATAAGTTTAACTGACTTTTGTAAATTGGCACTTAAAGCTGATGAAAAAGGAAGAACAAAGAACGGGGGAAGGTTTGAGTTGAGACTGAGAAATTCGGGCTTCAGATTGGGGAGCCTAAAGCCCGAATTTATTTTAGAGGATAAAGGTTAGACCGTGAAACGATCCACTAGGTGGTAAAGCTCATTCGCGCGGTTATTGAGGTTTTGGCTACCAGCACGGTTTTGATTGGCTAGTGATGCGGATTGAGAGCTTTGGTCTGATATTACGACAATACGTTGAGATATCTCTTGGCCTACAATGTTCTGTTCTTCAGTTGCTGTAGCAATCAGTGAGTTCATGTCCATGATGGTATCGATCGACTCTTGGATCTTCGCTAGTGCAGCCGCTGCAGCATTAGCTTCTTCGACCGTTTGAGCACTGCGGTTTTGGCTTGAATCCATCGCTTTGACTGCAGCGTCTGAAGCGGCTTTTAGCTGTTCAATCATTTTGTGAATGTCGCCCGTACTTTCTTGAGTTCGGCTTGCCAGCTTACGAACCTCATCGGCGACCACTGCAAAACCACGACCTTGTTCACCTGCACGAGCTGCTTCAATTGCGGCATTAAGTGCCAATAAGTTAGTTTGCTCGGCAATGTCTTGAATGACTGCCAACGAAGAGGAAATGTTTTGTACATCGCCTTCTAAGCGAGATACCACGGTGTTGGCTTCAGATACTTCACTCGCTAGGCCGGCTACTGAATCAGCTGCTGCGTTTACGATCTGTTGAGCTTCTTTGGCATTGCTTTCTGCTAGCTTGGCTGAATCTGCGGCTTGGCTAGCGTTGCTTGAGATTTCTTGCGCCGTTGTTGTCATCTCAGTCATCGCGGTAGCGACTTGCTCTGTTTCTTCGCGCTGACCTGTGGCAATTTCGTCGACCTGTGCCGCGCGGGAAGACATGCTGCTTGTCTCAGCTACCACTTGCTGGCCAACATCGCTTACGCTGCGAATGATGGTTTGAAGGCTAGCAACAAAAGCATTGAAGTTCTCGCTGAGCTTTGCGAATTCAGGTGCTTTGAAGGTTTCCATTCGTGCCGTTAAGTCGGCTTCACCACTTGCGAATGCGCTAATTGAATGATCAAACTGTTCTAGCGGCTTCATGATGGTACGGTTCACAGCAACAGCGAACACGGCAACCACTAGGGCGATCAAGCCACAGAAAAGGGCGATAGCAGTCAGTGAACTTTGAAGTGCTGTATTTGAACTCTCTTTCATCTCGGCAATGACTGCATCAATATCGTCAGTATAAAAACCAGTGCCTAGCATCAAATCCCATTGTGGGATGAATATCGAGTAGCTGAGTTTTGGTAGGGCTTCAGATTGACCAAGTTTCGGAAAATAGTAAGTCGTGAATTCGCCAAGCTTTGAGTTCTTGATGAGGTCACGAATCAGGTAATTGCCTTTTTTGTCTTGTAGGTCGTAGTAGTTTTTGCCGATGCCATCCGTATTCTGTCCGACGACCACTCTCACACCTTTAGAGTCGTAACCAAAGATATAGCCCGATTCGCCATACTCGAGTGTTCTTAAGGTTGGCAAGGCCTCCTCTAATGTTGCACCTCTTTCTAAGAACGGGCTGATAGAAGACTGGGCCATTTGCAGATACGCTTTGAGTTCCTTTTCTTTCATCGCCATCATATTGCTACGCGTCGATTCTACTTGTTGTGCGGTTAGCTCGGTGCTCTTCATATACGTCACACTCATCATCCCGATTGCCATCAGCAGCAGTGGAATGAAAGAGAGAATATAAAGGCGGTTTTTTATGGTTAGGGTCATGTCACGCTTCCTGTGTGATTGTCTCATGCAATTTTCAACACATTATTAATGTGGTTTCAAAATGTAAATGGGCTTGTTGTTTAATTGTTACCCTAGAGTGTTTTTGTTTTATAAATATGATGGCGGTTAAATTTTTGATGTGACATCCCTTGCAACTAGGGGCTTAAGGGAGATGCGACTCATTTGTTTCGATGCTTTTGAATTCAACGTTGCTTTGCTAGAATGCGACGCTTTGTAGCACCCTGCTATGTCTATTCGTTAAGTGAGAAAGATTCATGAACAAAAGCCATGTGACTATTGGTTTAACTAACCCGAAGAGCCCGACAAACGTCGGTGCTGTTATGCGTGCGGCTGGTTGTTATCAGGTCGATGAAGTTAAATACACAGGGCAACGCTACGAAAAAGCCGCTAAATTTCACACCGATACCAAGAGTGCAACGCGCACAATCCCACTGACCGGTGTCGAGTCGTTTTTAGATAACCTTGATCCTGAAACCAAGATTGTTTGTGTGGAACTTGCCGAAGGTGCTACGCCACTGCCACGTTTTAAACACCCAGAAAATGCGATTTACATTTTCGGCCCAGAAGATGGTTCTATTACTCAAGACGTTGCCGATAGAGCAGATCACGTTGTGTACGTTCCAACAGTTGGTTGCATGAACTTGGCTGCAACCGTGAATGTGCTGCTTTATGATCGCCTTGCTAAGTCAGATGAAATGGACGAGAGCAACGAGCTGATTAAGAAAAGCCGTGATAATCGCAACCATCTAGTTATCAAAGAGAAGCGCTAGTCTGACTCTCGTGGTTAGATATTTTTAAAACTCAATATCGCTAAAGTCGAAAGTAAACAGGTTTAAAATATATTTGACGATGACAAATATGAAGAAGATGGTCGCAATAGATAACACGATATAAAGTAATGTTGTCATTTGAGTTACCTTTGTATTAGTTAATGTATGTCCGTAATAAAAAACCACCTAACAAGGTGGTTTTTTATTTTAAGGGTGGAGGCTATTGGTGTTTCATCTGATGAAGTGTGTGCATGATAACCAATACAATGGCGGCAACAGCGCAAGCCAAAAGCGTCAATGCTAAGTCGGCGAACTCGGCTGCTCTGTGTAAGCCAAAGCCAATAATCAAGTAATAAAACAGGCCTAATAGAGCTCCGGCACTGCCTAAATGGTCGTGATATTTAGTCAAAGCGCCACTGAGCAAATTAGGTAACGCAAGCCCGAATGATAACGATACAAATACCATTGGGATGAAGAACCAAACGGATTCCTGCATGATAAATACACCAATGCCTGCAATAAGTAATAGGCAAGACGCAAACGCTACAATTTTGTCATGGCTTAAATGCATGCGAATTAGCTTCATATTAATAACAGAGCCTAATACTGATCCCATCGCAAGAATAAAACCGGTATTACCAAAAAAGTTCACACTTGCCCCTAATTGCTCAAACATAAACGGGGCAATACTGTAGTACGAGAATAGCGCTATATTAAATAGCCCAACCATTAACGTTACGTACCAGATGTGTGCATCGGTAAGCATTTTTATAGCAACAGAGACTAGGCTGTCTCTTTTTGTATTTGCAGGCTTTGTTTCTGGCAGTTTACCTAATGACCAAATCAGTAAGATAGCCACAAGTACCACCATCGCCATGAATACCCATTTATAGCCACCTATAGATGTCAACCAACTACCAGCCAACATCCCAACAACAGGGCTGATACCAATAGAGGTACCCACAATCGAGAAGACGTGGCTGAGTTCTTTACCTTGATAACCATCACGGATAATAGTCTGTGTGCAAACAGAACCAACAGCGGCACCAAAAGCACAGCAGCCAAAGCCCGTGAGCATTAAAGTGAATGTCGGCGCTAACATGGTAAACAGAGCTGCAATGATAAAGACGACTAACCCCAGTAAGGTAGAGACTCGTCTTCCTAATACATCACACATGCGCCCCCAGAATACGACTCCGAATGCAAAAGCAATGAAGAATATAGACATCGCTTGTGCCGCTTCACTACTGCTAACCCCAAAATGGTTTTTTACAGAAGTCAGAGCCGGGCTATACATGGTTTCTACTATTTGCGGAAACATCAGCAACACAACCGCCAATGGGATAGAAATTTTTCCAATAATCTTGTTCATTTTTTGTTTTCAAATACCTCTAATTAACATCGTAATGATTTAGTTATTTCCTGAACCTCTTAATCAGGGGGATAACAGAACAGGTACTATTCTAGGCATGATGTGCTAATGTCTTATAATGAGATTTGGACATAAAATATCGAAATAAGGACAAGCGGCTCAATGGCATTGATTTCAGAACAAGATGACTTTTGTGCAGACGACCATAACGGGTTAGTTGTTGGCGTTGCTGCTGAGGTCTCTAATCACGCTTCTGGCATACATTTTCATGAAAAAGACCAGTTACTGTTTTCGAAGCACGGGTGCATGACAATCACATTGGAAGATGTTAAGTATGTCTTACCCCCAATGAGGGCGGCATGGATCCCGAAAGGCGTTCAGCACGATGCTCAGATGACCAACATTACTCAGTATCGCTCGCTGTACTTTGATCAATCCTTGTCAGAGCGCTTACCAAGAGGTGTGATGATTTTCGATATCACGGCGTTAATGAGAGTCTTGATAGAGCGAATGGCATTTTGGGCATTCGATAAGCCTAATAGTGAGCAAATCAATACGTTGAATTTGTTTATCGAAGAGCTGAACGACTCGCAAGAGGTGTATCTGTCTTTGCCGTTACCTCAAGATCATCGCCTCAAATCTTGGTTATCTGATATTGATAATCAAGATTTTATGGCACCGTCGTTGGCACAGTTGAGTGAGGTTGTTGGAGCGAGCGAAAAGACGATCACTCGGATCTTTAATAGAGAAACCGGAATGCCATATCAAAGTTGGCGGCAGCAGTGGCGCTTGTTGGGCGCGATTGAATTGCTGTCGAGTGGCATGCGCATATCGGATGTCGCCGATAGGTTGGAGTTCTCCAGTGACAGTGCATTTATTCATTTCTTTCGCCAGAAAACAGGCATGACACCAATGAATTACATGACCAACACATCCAACGCGGAGGCTATGTAACCTTCGTTAATGTCAGCCTCTAATCGCAATGTATATGTTAGTCTAGTGGCTTAATTACGCTCGCGAATCACAAGGACATCGATTTGAACCTAAGACAACTGGAAGTCTTTTACGCCATTATGCAGACCGGAACCGTATCTGGAGCCGCACGCAGCTTGCATGTGTCCCAGCCTAATGTGACGCGTATTTTGGCGCACACTGAGCAGCAGCTGGGGTTTGGCTTGTTCGAGCGTGTCAAAGGGCGATTGGTGCCAACGGTTGAAGCGAAAACCTTGTTACCAGAAGCGGAGAAGGTCTACCAACAATTAGGCCAATTTCGGTCTTTGACCAACAAAGTAAAGCAAGGTCATCAGCATTTACGTATTGGTGCGCCGCCGATTCTAGCGACCAAATTGCTGACTCCGGTAGTCGCCCAAATGTCTCGTGAGCAATATTCCAGTAAACAAGAGCTTTCTTTTGAATTGCTGACTGCCAACCGTGACGAACTATGTGCTGGGCTATTAAAGCATGAGCTTGATATTGCTATCGCATTTGGCGACGAAGCACCGCCAGCGATATTGTCAGAAACGCTATTAACCAAATCCCTTCAGGTTCTAGTTCCATCTAACACCGTAGAGCATCTGCCGACAGAGTTAACCCTTGATGACTTAATCAATTATCCGTTACCAATCATCGGGCTTGATAATCGTGATCCACTGGGTTTGCTGCTCCATCAAAGCTTGATTGCACGCGATGAGCATTATCATCACCCAATATCGGTACGCGGATATAGCGCTGCGGCGGAGCTGGTTAAGCACCAAGCAGGGTTTGCGATTGTTGATCCGTGGACGGCAGAACAGTATCAAAATGACGATGCAGTCTGTGTGTTGCCGCTTCAACCAGCTATTACTTTCTCAGTATCGACTCTATGCGCTGAACATACGCCACAGTCGATTGCAGCTAAACAGTTCATTTCAGCACTGCAGCGCTCATGTTATTAGCTAAGTGCTGTTAGCTGATTAGTTTACCGTCTCCGATTACTACCCATAACATCAGCTACCCATAACATCATGTTATAGGCACGCGATAAATAGGCATTCGGCAGGGCTTAACTTCTTAATTAAGGTAAATCCATACAAGGACTCTTAATTAGGAATACACATGTCTATCGCTCAACCTTATCTTCTTTTTCTTGGGGATGTAACTGACCCTCTGGCTGCAAAAACAGCTCGTGGTATTCATCAGTGGCGACCAGAAATCTGCCTTGGTCAATTACGTTTAACAGAACAGACCGTTTCTCTTGGCTTGACGGATCTGACCTTGCAAGAGGCACAAGCGCAGGGGGCGAAAACGCTAGTTATTGGTACTGCAAACCCGGGCGGCGTGATCCCTGAGTCATGGCAACCAACCATACTGGCAGCTGCAGAAATGGGATTTGAGATTGCATCCGGCATGCACCAGCGCTTGAGTGAATTCTCACCGCTTGCTGACATGCAACAGCGAGGATTGACTAAGCTTCATGATGTACGCCATTTTGATGGTGTCCTAAACGTTGGTAATGGCAAGCCTCGTCAAGGTAAACGTCTGCTTACGGTCGGTACCGATTGCTCGGTAGGCAAAATGTTTTCTGCACTGGCGATTGAAAAATCGCTTAAAGAAGCGGGAACATCTGCTCAGTTTAAAGCAACAGGGCAGACAGGTATCTTGATTGAAGGCAGCGGTATTTCGATTGATGCAGTGGTTGCGGATTTCATTTCGGGCGCGGTAGAAGCGATCAGCCCTGATTTTACCGACCACCAATGGGACATCATTGAAGGCCAAGGTTCTTTGTTCAATCCTTCTTTTGCTGGTGTAAGTTTGGGTTTGTTGCATGGCGCGCAAGCTGGTGCTTTGGTGCTGTGTCATGAAGTAGGGCGACCACATGTTCGCAATTTACCACATGCCAAATTACCCACGATAGAACAGACGATTGACGCTAATTTGCAAGCGGCGAGACTGACTAATCCAAATGTGAAGCTGGTGGGTATCTGCCTGAACACCTCGGCAATTAGCATTGAAGAGGCTGAAACATTGTGCCAAGAATGGACTGAGACTTATCAAGTGCCCGTGACGGATCCAGTGCGATTTGGTGTACAACATATTACTGATCATTTGCGACATTCACTTTAACGATTTCATCATTTCTACGTTTCCATTTGTTAAAGCGAACATCAACCGAGTGAAATTATGAAGATTACTGCAGAACCTATTACTATCGCGATGCAAACGCCTTTTCGCATCTCTCGAGGCAGCCGAACAGAGTGTCATGTTGTTCGCGTTTACATCGAACATAATGGTAAAAAAGCGCAAGGCGAGTGTACGCCTTATCCACGTTATGGTGAGTCATCAGAGTCTGTGTTGGCGCAAATTCAACAAGCTGCTAGCTCTCTTGAAATGGCTTTTGAGCGTGGTATGACCGACCCTGAAGAATTACGAGATCATCTTCAGTCCTCATTGGCGGGAGGGGCTGCGCGTAATGCTATCGATTGTGCACTTTGGGATTATCAAGCGCAGCAAAACGAACAGATCTTTCCGAATAGCTTGTTCGAGTTACCTAAGCAGATTGTTACCGCAATGACAGTTTCGATTGGCACACCAGAAGCGATGGCAACTCAAGCTCGAGATTATGTGGCGAACGGTGCGAAACTTCTAAAAGTGAAGCTTGATGGTGAACAAGTGGTAGAGCGTGTGCGCGCTGTCCGAGAAGCAGCACCAGAAGTCAAAATTGTACTGGATGCCAATGAAGCTTGGACTGGATTGAATCTCGAAGAGCTGTTCAATCAGCTGACTGAGTTTGATATCGCGATGATAGAACAGCCTCTGCCGCAACAGCATGATGCCTCTTTGGCACATATCAAGCATCCTATCCCATTGTGTGCTGATGAAAGCTGCCACACCACTTCGCAGTTGTCATCGTTGTTGGGCAAGTATGAAATGGTTAACATCAAGCTTGATAAAACCGGTGGTTTGACGGAAGCATTAGCCCTTGCCGAAGAAGCGCAAAGGCTTGGTTTTACTCTTATGTCTGGCTGTATGCTTGGCACTTCACTGGCCATGCGTGCGGCGCTGCCTATTGCTGTGCAGTCTGAAATTGTCGACCTCGACGGCCCTGTATTACTTGGTCAAGACGTGACGCCAGCACTGATTTATCAAGATGGGATGATCATTCTTTAACTCGTTGAGTCTCGGCTATTAAATTTACGTGATATTGATGAAATCGCATAGGTGAAAGCCTATGCGATTTTTTATATTGATAGAGTAATCACGTTTCTGTCGGTGAAGTCACTTTCTTCTCTCTCAAAACAGACAGTCTGGGGTTTATAAAATAATTGTTATGGTGTTTTATGTGAAATGTTAATGATTGCTCTTGTTTTCATAGTTTCACTAAAACTATTTGAAGTGGCTTTAAGTCGGGCTAACCACCTAACTGATTGAATCATTGACCTTTACTGTTGGTTTTTGATGAGAAGAAGGTGGGGCGAGTGAGTAGTCGTGTCTCAGAGGTGATAGACAACAAGGACCGTTTTGAACGTCCATTTCCGATAAAGATTCCGCGTCGTAAGTGGTTTGGCTGGAAAGGCATAGAGCTACGTTTGGTGCTGGCGTTAGCCATGTTATCGATGACTACCATCTTCCTCTCGGTAGTCTCCAGTTTCACCTTTGAAAACCTAAATCAACGCCTTGTTGAACTAAAAGAGAGTGAAATCCCCGCTTTAGATAACGCAGCTCGCTTAAATGACATGGTGCGTGTCATTATCACAACCTCATCTCAACTCAGTGATGCGGAATCCAATTTAGAGCGTAAACAAGCGATGCTTAAAATTGAAGATGCTATTTCAGTTATGAATAGCGTTATGGTGCAATTTCCGGATTATCACTCTTATTTTAAAGATCTTATTGCTCAAGTTAACAATAGCCTCAGTCTGTTGTACCAAAGTGAGATTGAATCTGAACAGCTCAACCAAGAACTTCGAAATCTACTCGAAGGCTTTTACCCGCTATTGCAGCAAGCCAGTGATTCACTCGATAGCTTGCCTGATTCAGCCAAAGAGCAGGTTCAATTCACGCAATTAAAGTCCCTGCTGTACTACCAATTAGGCTTGGTAGAAAAACTGTATAACGACTCCAGTTTTAATGAGCTGGATTACACCAGTTTACGACTTGAGCAGGTTGGAGAAGAATGGTGGCAGCTATGGGTAAGTGGAGATCTAAGAAGTGATTTTCCAACATTGGACAATCAACTTACCGTGATTTACAACCTAGCCTCAAGTGATAGCAGCTTGTATGGGCTGAAAAACAAAGCGCTCGACCATCTCTATCAAGAGCAATATTTCTTACAAAACAGCCGTGAGCATTTGAATCAGTTAACAGTACAAATCGAACGTAACACTAGCCAAGTGAACCGCAATATTGATCAGTCGATCCAGCAGGCGCAACACTCTTTGCAATCGAACCAACGTTTGTCACTTTTTCTCTCTCTTTTTAGTGTGTTAGCTGCCGCGGCTATCTCATGGTTCTATGTGCGCAAGAGTATTTTGGAAAGGCTATTACAGCTTAAAGACAACATGTTCGCGATTTCTACGGGCCATTTAGATACCGAAGTCGCGATTCGTGGCAAAGACGAAGTGACGCAAATGGCTAAGTACTTAAAGGTATTTCAAACCACCGCCAAAGTCGTCAAGCAAACCAACCGCAAATTGGAGGCAGAGGTAGAAGAACGAACCTTAGCCGAGGCCAAGCTGCGTGTTACTCAGGATGAGCTCATTCAAGCTGGAAAACTGGCCGCGTTGGGGCAGTTAAGTGTCGGCATTACTCACGAGATCAATCAACCTCTGACCGCAGCAAACAGTCACGTTCGAAGTGCTCAATTATGGTTAGGTAAGCAAAGGCCAGACAGAGCAGAAGACAACCTGAAAAAGATTGAGATCTTGTTAGATAAAGTGGCTGCGATTACACGTCACTTGAAGGCATTTTCGCGTAAGAGCGATGGCAAAATTGATAATGTCGAGTTGGATAAGGTGATTGATGACGCGATCGCTCTCTTTGAAACTCGGCAGAGTAGGGTGTCAATTCAGTATTTCCCACAAAGCTATCAAATGGTTCGAGCCAACAGCATTCGCTTAGAGCAGGTGCTGGTGAATTTAATCAGCAATGCGTTGGATGCCGTTGAACACAGGGAGCGGCCCCAGCTGAGCATCTCCACTCAAGAGTATCCGAACACTATTCAAATTGCAGTTAAGGACAATGGATTAGGAATACCCGAAGAGGACATTCCTTATCTGTTCGACCCATTTTATACCCGTAAGACAACCGGTAAGGGGCTCGGGCTCGGTTTGTCTATCGCATACAACATAATTAAAGACTTTGGCGGCTCGATTCACGTCGAATCGATTGAACACCAAGGCACCACCTTTATCGTCACTCTACCAAAAGGCACAAACTCATGACTTCAGAAAAACACATAGTTATTATCGACGATGAAACCGACGTTGTTGAAGCCGTGAGTGAAATGTTGGAACTCGAGGGTTTCCGTGTCACGAGCTTTACCGACCCAAACCTTGGTCTAAAGTCCCTGAACGCAAACAGTCAGTCGGTGGTGTTGTGTGATGTTCGGATGCCACAAGTGGATGGGCTTACGTTGTTGAGTTCAATCCAACATCGCGCAGCCAATGTTCCTGTATTACTGATGAGTGGGCATGGTGATATTCCGATGGCAATCGAGGCGATGAAGTTGGGTGCGTTCGATTTTCTGGAGAAACCTCTCAATGCCAGTGAGTTGGTAGAAAAGCTCGACTTGGCGTTGGCACAGTGTCAGCAAAACAGCCCTGCAACGTTAGACGACGATCAGGATACAGAACTACCGATTGAATCTGTGGTTATCGGTCAATCGCAAGCGATGGATACCATACGTAAGCAAGTGCTTGCGCTCTCTCATACTGGCGTCGATACCATCATTAACGGTGAGACAGGCACTGGCAAAGAGGTGATTGCTCGCGCCTTGCATCAGTTTAGTCGTCGTAAGACAAAGCCGTTTGTCGCAATAAACTGTGGTGGCATGACAGAGAGCATTATTGAGAGTGAGCTGTTTGGTCATGAAGCGGGCTCGTTTACCAGTGCCAATAAGAAACGCATCGGAAAAGTAGAACAAGCCAATGGCGGCACTCTGTTTCTTGATGAAATTGAAAGTATGCCGATTGCAGTGCAGATTAAGTTGCTACGCGTGATTCAAGAACGAGTGATCGAGCGTGTGGGCGGTAATGAATTGATACCTGTCGATATTGTGGTGGTTGCCGCGAGTAAAGCTGACCTCGCAAGCCTCAGTGAATCTGGTGAATTCAGAGCCGACCTTTTCTATCGCTTAAATATTGCTAGCCTTAACCTCCCGGCACTCCGCCAACGCAAAGAGGACATTCAGGTGTTGTTCCGCCACTTTGTGATTCAAGCGAGCCACAAATACAAGACGCGTCCTTCGACGATTTATCCCGAACAGATACAACAGTTGTGCCGACATGAATGGCCAGGAAATGTGCGTGAGTTGCGTAACGTTGCCGACCGATTTGTACTCGGTATTGTCGGCGATGGCTTTGATCTTCAATCACCGATTTGTGAATCGACTGGGGAAGATTTCGCCTTTGAAAAGCAGATGGATCAGTACGAGAGAAATGTAATAACCGAAGCCTTGATAGAGAGCGCGGGCAATATCAATGAAGTCTCAAGCAAGCTGAATCTGCCACGCAAAACGCTTTATCGAAAAATGAAAAAACACCAGTTGGATAAAGAGAGTTTCAAAGCTTAACTCGCTAGGTTGGTTATCAAATAACAAACCTAAACCAAAAGACAAAGTAGAAGAAAAAGCACAAGACAATAATGACCCATTTATCATTTAGTCGAATGATTAACTGTTTCAAGTAATTGTAATAAAAGAGTTTTAACATTTGGCACAAAGCGTGCAATCCCAACATTGTGGCATCAGCCCACATGAGGTCATATCAGAAAAATAGAAATGACCGGATTAAGGAAATTAGAAAAATAATTGCTTGTTGCAAGGAGATACAAACATGAAGCAAATACTGAAAGGTTCGATTGCTCTGATACTCGGCGTTAGCTCAATAACAGCATGGGCGGCGACAGAGTCAGCAAACCTAGGTCCTCGTCCCCTCTTTTTAGTCAACAATATGGACGAGAGCCCTTTGAAAACCAAGCTGCTCAGTTGTAGCGAAGGGCCTTTTCATCGTAGTAATTTTTCTATTGGGCATCGTGGAGCTGCAATGCAGTTTCCCGAGCACACTAAAGAATCTTACTTAGCGGCGATTCAGATGGGAGCCGGTGTCGTAGAGTGTGATGTTACTTTCACTAAAGATAAGGAATTGGTGTGTCGACATTCTCAAAGTGACCTGCACACCACAACCGATGTATTGGCTCACCCAGAGCTTGCTAAGAAGTGTTCAGTTCCATTTAAACCAGCGAACCCTGCGACAGGCGAAGATGCTCAGGTTGAGTGTCGTACTTCCGATTTCACGCTAGCGGAGTTTAAGACGTTAAAAGGAAAAATGGATGGAGCGAACCCGAAAGCAACCACAGTCGAAGAGTACATGAACGGCACTCCGGGTTGGCGAACGGATCTATACAGCCAGAGCGGGACGTTAATGACACACGCAGAAAGTGCGGCGCTGTTTAAAGAACACGGTGTGAAAGTGACACCTGAATTGAAATCGGCAGCGGTTGAGATGCCTTTCAATGGCTTCAGCCAAGAGATGTACGCGCAAAAGCTGGTGGATGAACTAAAAGATGCGGGCTTTGCACCTTCAGAGACTTACTTGCAATCGTTCGACCTAGATGATGTGAAGTACTGGATCAAAGCAGCACCCAAATTCGGTAAACAAGCCGTTTATCTTGATGACCGTGTTTACGAGCAAGCGGACTTTGTCGCTTCTGTTGAGAACATGAAAGAGCTGCACGATGCGGGTGTAAACATCATCGCGCCGCCCCTGTTTGCTCTGGTTGATTTAGATGAGAACAATGAACTGGTTGCGTCTAACTACGCCAAACTCGCTAAAGATGCAGACCTCGAGATTATCGCATGGACTCTGGAACGTTCAGGCCCACTAGCGCAAGGCGGCGGTTGGTACTACAAGAGCGTGAAAGATGGCATCAACAATGATGGCGACATGATGAAAATGCTCGATGTGTTGGCACAAGATGTAGGTGTGATGGGCGTATTCAGCGACTGGCCTGCAACGGTAACTTACTACGCAAACTGCATGGACAGCGACGCCTAAGTTATCTGGATTATTGAAGAATACTAAGAGAAAAAGTAGTGAACCAAAGAGCCTTCGGGCTCTTTTTTTACCGTTAAAATTGATGGGACATAAATGACCCAAATGTAAGCTTTTGGGTTGGACATGAATGACTCAAAATAGATTGTTGAATTTGAGTTTTTCGTTAAGTTGTTGAATTTGAAAGAATAAAAATATGGCATAAAGGCTGCAATAGTGAAGGCGACTTTCAACAATAAGTAAAAGTAAGGTTTGAATATGAAAATCAGTGTTAAAGGACTGTTAATCGCTAGCTCATTACTACTTCCTTCAATGGCTATGGCAAGCGACTGCTCTAGCCGTGGTGTGTTAGACGATCGATACTGTGATGAAAACCAAGATTTGGTGGCAGACTCACCAAAGAACCCAGATGAATGGAATGATCCAAGTACGCTTGTGTTTACCTACACACCAGTAGAAGACCCAGCGCTATACAAAGATGCGTTTGCCGACTTCCAAGCTCACCTAAGTAAAATCACAGGTAAGCGAGTGATCTACTACACCGTGCACTCGAACTCTGCACAAGTAGAAGCGATGCGTTCTGGTCGTTTGCACGTTGCTGGTTTCTCTACGGGTCCAACTGGTTACGCGGTTAACCTAGCGGGTTACGTTCCAATTGCAGTGAAAGGCGATGAGTCTGGTTTCCAAGGTTACAATCTGATCACCATTGTGCGCAAAGACAGTGGCATCAACACCATGGCTGATCTAAAAGGTAAAAAGGTTGCACACACTTCTGCATCATCAAACTCTGGCAACCTAGCTCCTCGTGCGTTATTCCCAGCTAAAGGGTTAGTGCCAGATGAAGACTACAAAGTGCTGTACTCAGGTAAACACGACCAATCTATCCTAGGTGTCTTCAATGGAGACTATGATGCAGCACCAGTGGCATCTGACGTGTACGATCGTATGGTAGCAGCAGGTCGTGTTGATGATTCTGAGCTTAAGATCATCTACCGCAGCCCACGATTCCCTACGTCTGCTTTCGGTTACGCTTACAACCTAAAACCAGAGCTAGTTGAGAAGATCAACGAAGCCTTCTTCAGCTACCGCTTCACACCAGAGATGAGTGCATCATTCAAAGGTGCAGACCGTTTCTCGCCAATCAGCTATAAGGAAGAGTGGGGCGTAATTCGTGATATCGCTCATGCGACAGGCACGGCTTACACCAAAGCAGGTTTGAAAAAACTGGCTGAAAAAGACGCTGCTAAACGCGCAAAGAAAAAAGCCGCTGAGTTAGCGAAACAAGCAAACAACGGCTAACCCTTAGTTCTCAGAACACTTACCTCAACCAATACCAGTTACTTACTACGATTGGTACCAGTATCTATGCCCTCGCGGGTAGGGCATAGATCATTCTAAAATTCGCACAAGGAAATGTAGTATGGCCGTAGCAAGCTATGACGGAATAAAGATCAACAACCTATTTCATGAATATGTGGCAGGCAAGCCAATCCTTAAAGGCATTAATATTGATATCGACGAGCCTGGTATCATCGCGATTATCGGACCGTCAGGTACCGGTAAAAGTACGCTTCTACGTTGTATTAACCGTCTTAATGACCCTAGCCAAGGGGAGATCATTTTTGATGGTGCCGACCTGACTCAACTAAAAGGCCAAGCACTTCGTAAACAGCGCCGCCATATCGGCATGGTCTTTCAAGAGTACAACTTGGTAGAGCGTTTAACGGTTATCGAAAACGTGTTGAGTGGGCGTTTAGGTTACATGAGCGCTTGGAATGCGTGGCGCCGTAACTACTCAGCACAAGACTTAGCAAAAGCGTTTGAGTTACTGGAATTTGTTGGTCTGCAAGATTTTGCAAACCAACGTGCCGACAGCTTATCTGGCGGTCAAAGGCAGCGTGTTGGTATTGCTCGTGCAGTAATGCAAGACCCTTATATCCTTCTTGCTGATGAACCAACCTCATCACTTGACCCGAAAACCGCGGTTGAGATCATGGAGTTGATGGAAACCTTTGCCGAACAGAAAAACATCCCGGTGTTGGTGAATATCCACGATGTGAACTTAGCCAAGCGCTATGCCAAACGTATCATTGGTATGTGTAATGGTAAGGTGCATTACGATGGCAGCCCAGAAGGCATCTCAGAGGAAGATCTGAAAATCATCTACGGAGGTGAGTCATGGCTGGATTAAACCCAAGTTCGTCGCCAAGTCTTTCGCAAGCTAACCGTGAAAACCCGTTTAAAGCGTCGTGGACGAACCGCGCGATCATCGCTGGTGTTATCGCTTATTTGTTCTTTAGCTTTTCGACATTGGGGCTGACGTTTGAGCGTTTGATCATCGGCTTTGGTGAAAGTGAACGATTACTATCTCGAATGTTCCCGCCTGATTTTTCACGTACCAGTTTGCTATTGAGTGGTCTCGCAGAGAGCTTGCAGATTGCGATTATTTCGAGCTTCTTTGGCATTGTGATTTCATTATTCCTTGGTCTACTTGCTGCAAGAAATATGATGCCAGCGATCGTCTCAACGCCGGTCCGTGCTTTTATCGCCTTATGTCGCTCTTTTCATCCAGTGATCATCGCCATTTTATTTGTAAAAGCGGTGGGCTTTGGGGCGCTAGCTGGCATCTTGACCTTGGTGTTTGCGTCGATAGGCTTCATCGCTAAGCTTTTCGCTGAAGCGATTGAAGAGATCTCTTTTAAACCGGTTGAAGCAATTAAAGCGACTGGCGCTAGCTTTGTAAGTGTCATTCTGTATGCCGTGATGCCGCAGGTTTTCACGCGATTTATTGGCTTTGCAAGCTATCAGTTGGATTCTAATCTGCGTAATTCGACTATGGTGGGCATTGTGGGGGCAGGCGGCCTTGGCGGAACACTTTTCTCTGCATTCCAACGTTTCGACTATGACTTCGTTGCCGCTATCTTGCTCACCATTATCGCACTGATTCTTGTCGGTGAATTCCTTTCCAACATTGTTAGGAGAATCTTCTAATGACAACTGCATCTATCGATAGAGAGTGGCAGCGTTTTACACCTAATGAACGTGTGGCTCGATTCGCCGTTTACCTTAGCCTAGTGTGTGCCATTGTTTGGTCTTGGCAGACGGTGGAAGTGATTCCTGAATTTCTTTATGACGCGCCTGCTCAGTTCGCTGATATGTTTCAGCGTATGGTGCCAATGGATTACGCTTTTTACCCACAAACGATCCATGCCGCGATGATTGAAACGTTGCACATCGCGACCTTGGGTACGCTGTTTACTTTGGTGTTCGCGATTCCTTTGGCGTTGTTGAATGCACCAAATATTACTCCCAATAAAGCGTTGAACTGGTTTGCTCAATTTTTCCTTGTGTCTTCACGTTCGGTGAACTCACTGGTATGGGCATTACTGTTTATCGCACTGTTTGGCCCCGGTGTTCTCGCCGGCATCATGGCAATTGCAATTCGCAGTATCGGCTTTGTAGGGAAGCTGTTAGCGGAAGCCATTGCCGAAGTGAACATGGGGCCTATTGAAGCCTTACGCGCAACGGGTGCTTCGTGGATGAGTATCTTGTTGAAAGGGTATTGGCCACAAGTGATGCCAGCGTTCTACTCAATCGTGTTATTCCGTTGGGACATCAACGTTCGTGAATCTGCGGTATTGGGTTTGGTGGGCGCTGGTGGTATTGGCGTGGTGCTTAACGATGCTCAAAACCTTTTTGAATGGCAAAAAGTTTCGATGGTATTAGTGAGTATTTTTGCGGTGGTTATCGTTGCAGAAGCGGTGGTTATCCACATCCGTAACAAACTGATTTAATCGGTGTGTTGTGTTCACTTTGTTTTTTATGACATGTGTTTCGTGTGAAAGTTGAGAGCTTGCCTATCTAGCATTTTAAAGCTCAAACGACCCTAGGTAATTCGGTCTACCTAGCGGTCGTTTTTTTATGCGGTGTGTTCTGTATTAAACTGTATTTAACGGAGAGCGAGCGCTTAGAAAATACAGTGTTTAGCAAAATCACCCACTTCATTCGCCGTCCAGTCACCTTTTGGTTTCTCTTTCATATCTTCACACCAAGCTTCACTGCCCACTTCTGTACAAGCCATTAATTGAGTGGCTAGGAAAAGGATCAACGCGACTTTCTTCATAACAAATATTCCGTTTGGTGTAGGTTATCTAGGGTTACTTTACCAAAGACTACTGATGATTGTCATAGCTATCAGGGGCCGGCGATATAGATTTGAGCTGAAGTCGCGATTTGGTAACGAGAAGGGATGACGGAGTCTCAAGATCGAAAAAGCCAGCAACATGTGCTGGCTTTGAAATTCTTAATAAGCTTCTTTTATCGGTAAGCTTTGACTACTTGAGGAGTTATACCAGTTTCATCTCTTGGATGATGTCCGAAGCAATCTCTGGCTTGGTACTTGTTGGTTTCTCGTGTAGGTCTGCTTTTAATTGTCCCTTACGGTTACTTAGGCCTGCTTCTAGCTTCTTGATTGCTGAAGAAATAGCTGGGTACATTACGTCATCTGTCGCTTTTGCGTTTACACGCACACCTTCGTAGTTGGTGAACACTTCAACCTGATGTTGACCATGTTCTTTGGTAATGATGATGTCGCAGCTAATCAGTGATGGAAAATGGTTAGATATCTTTTCGAATTTACCTTCGATGTCTTTACGTGAGTCGTCGTTAATTGATACGTGATGTGTTTGAACGTTTATTTTCATAAATCATACCTTTCCAATGACTGTGTCATTTAAACGTAGCAAACATCGGATAGATTAACCAATAGAGAAAGTACACATGTGTGATTGACTTCAGTGTTATCAAATAATCTCTACTTACTCCCTTGAAAGTCCGAATAACTGATCGCATATTATGTTTCGTGTTTTCGAGACATGTTCAAAAATACTCCATCCTTGATGATTTGCTCTAATTATGAGCGTCACTCTAGTGAATATCTCTTCATCGGCTTTATAATTCCGAACTTGTCACTTGGCTAACTTCTTTCGTATTTGATAAATAAGTTACCACTAGACTCTAATTTATAGACACTCAACAGCCCACTCCATATTGAAGTGAAACTCACCTGCGGTAAGCTGCGACTCTGGGATGGTAATACGTGCCTTAATTGACACTTCGTTATTGGATAAGAGCTGTTCACTCGGAAACTCCACGCCTTGACGCCAGTAATTAATGTCTCCTTCGTACCTAACGGGTGTTTCAACTTTGAACCTTACAAGTTCTGAAGTGCGAGACTCATCGATTGAGCCTAGGTCAATGTGCTGCAACTTAAGCAACAATCGAGAGTCTTTTCGATTGGATTCCAGCTTTAGTGTGATTGCCCGGCCATCGTAGTCTTGGCCAAAGCTCATCTCACCTTGGTTATTTATCACCTCTAGCCCGCAGCGCTCTCTCACGTGTTTCTTAAAGCTCAATGTAGAGTGATTATTAGATGCAAGCGTGCAGCTAGAGAGGCTCAGTAAAATAAACGCGACAATAAAGCGTAGCATGTTAGTTCACCATAACGCGGACTATAAAATCCGTGACCGCTTGTTCAGTAACTGCCACATTACTGATGGTTTGTTTATCTTTGAGGGATACCTGATAGCTCGAGCTCAGTACGATATCGGTATGGTGATATTTGTACTCAACAATGAGATCACAGGTGACACGATCGGCTTGTTTTACCGCCGTCGTGGTATCGGTGTAGTTAACACGGCTTTCTGTGTCGATGAGTTCGATACTCGACCAGTCGATGTATTCTGAATTTGAAAGTGCATCAAAAATTCGACGCTCATGATTCTCTGAACCATCGACACATATTTGATTGAACTGTTCGACTTCTTGTCTATCGAAGCCGGTGCTCACAGCGTAGGGCGCGATAAATAAGATCGATAAGAATAATAGTAAGGTTTTCATAAAGCCTCTGAGTCAGTAAGCCCTCTTGAGTAGAGGGCTTTCTGTGGGAGAGATGATGGTTAGTTACACTCGACTGTCCATGTAGTTTTAACTTGATAATCAATGCCTGACTGAAGATCACCTTCATCAACATCTACTCGAGCATATAAATTCAGATTGTCTTCGTCTTCGATCTCATCACGTTCGATATCAAATCCTCTTTCCCAATGATCCAAGCTTTTGTCTTCATTAATGGTACCGGTTGACTCTATATGGATATCTTTCTTCTCAATTTGCTCACTAAATGAGGATATATCTATATCCGTTGCGGATAGTTTGACCTTTTTATCTGTGTTACTAATTAACTTCACAGTTGCGTGAGATTCGTTGTAATCTTCCCCAAAAGCAAGGTCAGCCCTATCTTGTGTCGCATAAACTCCGCATTGAGAATCAACACTTCCTGAAAATATGACATCACCAGAAACTGGCTGATGGCTCGCTTCATCGTCATTTGCGGACGCGACAGATATATTGGTGGCTAGCGCAGCTACAACAGCTAGACCAAGTAATGGTTTTTTATTAAGCATTTTTTACTCCGAAAAAGTGGTATTGCTTTGTTTCATCTTCAGCAGTCGATATTTCTCTGCTTCGATTTGTAATAGCTTGAGCTCATGTTCCGCTTGAGCCAGCTCTTCTAAACGTTCTCGCTCACGAAGCTCGAACTCATACAGTCGACGACAGTCAACTCGTTCCTCACCACCAAACTGAAATGTGACAGCAGCGTATACGCCGGCCTCATCCTGATTTTGGTAGTAATAATTGTTGTAATAGCTATCGCTATCCTCATTACCTGTTGAGCCGTAAGTTCCGAACTGAACGGTTTTGCCCGTAGAGATCGCTTGTTCGCAAGAAGCCCCCTCAGACGTACGAACTCGGTCGGTTCCTGATGGGTTAGATACACTCGGTATCGGGTTCGCATAAACGGGTAGCGTTAGAGCAAGGCTGCTCAATGAAGCGATAGCCAGTGCCACGACAGTCAATAAAGCTCTGCGCAGCGTTGTAGTGATGTTGTTCATTATCAGTACCGTCTGAATTGGGTTAATAGCGCTTGAATTTAAGATTGGTGCACACTTCGTAGCTGTTCGGAGAGTCCGTCACCATGCGTGTGCAGATCTTTTTCTTGGTCGTTTGAGCGGCTGGCGTCTTAACATTGATATCCAGCTCTATCTCTTGATTCGCATCGAGTTGGATTTTGTTTGGGAATTCTTTGTCATCAATCCGCAGGTAATAATCCGCTTGTTTGGTGTAACGATTTACCAGTAAAAACCTCACCTGAGTCTTGTCGGAGTAGGTCTGAAATTCGGTATTTTTCCATTTGTGCACGTTTGCATGTGCTAAAGAACTGCTCAGCAATAACGCAGCAGTAATGATGTAAATAGCCTTCATGAAAGCCTCAAAATGATGATTGAGGTCTCATTTTAGGTTTGTTCAAATTCGGGTCTTACCATTTTGCGCCACTGACATAAGGCTGACAGTACGGTAAAAGAGGAGGGAGCTTGGAGAGCTTAAAAACGATTAATTTATGAATTCGTCACTCAGTATCACAATTACAAATAAGGGCTGCGGTAGTTTATTGAGGTATCTGTTAGTACGGGATACCATAACACCTTCGTTAAATTTGGATCCGTTACCATGAAAATGCCTGTTAAATTGGCTGCTGTCGCAGCTTCACTTTCTTTCGCTTTTAATGCTTTTGCTGCGCCTGTTGAGTTTCAGAAAATTCCAGAGATCATGCAGCAATTTGAAACTGCAGAGCTGTACGTCAAAAAGTCAGTGACTCTAGGGCGTTTGCCTGCTAAATCTGAAATAGGCACTGATTTCCCTACCTACGTTTCTGACGGAAAGGGTGGTTACAGCTTAGAAACCAACAACGTGATGACGGATGATGTAGTTATTGCAAGCATGCCTAAGGCGATTGTTGATGATGTTTTCAACCAATGGTTGGTGCCAAAAGAGACGTGGATCAGTAGTTATGGTTCACTGCCAACGTCGACCGCTGAGTTCAAGCCGTTTAAGCGAATTAAAACCATTAAAGCCATTAAGATTGACGCTGAAATGCTTGAGCTAATGGGCAGCGAAGATGGCAAAACAGCCGTGATCAAAGTGAGCTGGGATGAAAAAGGGATGAAGGTTTATAAGGACGGTTACTTAGCGGATTATGAGTACGGTATTGCCCCTCATGAGATGCAAGAGAACTACGAGCTAGCCCCTAAGTAGTTTTATTCCATTTCCGAAAAGCGCTCTGGTTTGCAGGGCGCTTTTTATATTCCCACCAAAATATGACTTAACTCACACTTTTCTGACATTTTACCGCTCGTTATGCTAGTATGCGCCGCTTGTCTTTGTAATTGATAAAAAACGCATTACCCAAACAGAGTTTTCTGTTTATCTGCTTGTAATGACCTCATTCAGTTTGGCCTAACTTGGCTGAACATCTGCATTTTGCTCGGACGCAAAGAGAGTAGTTCTCACTACTTCACTATGTACATTTGAGAGCACCATCTATCAAAGGCCTTTTAGAAACAGCCTATTTAGCGCGAACTACGTTCTGCGTGAAGGGTTTCGTTTTTCCAAAAATCCCCCTGGCGCCAAGTCTTGCTTGGTTGCTGACAAGTAAGGAGTCTATATGACGTCTACGGTATCTACATCCGTACCTACATCTTCAGCTGGTAATACAGCTTCGACAGAGAAAGAAGTAAACCATCCATTTCTTTCTTTGGTCATCATGGTAATCGTTGCAGCAATCGCAACCTACTTTATCCCTGCAGGCGAGTTTGAACGAGTGGTTATGAATGGCCGCACGGTGATCGACCCAGACAGCTATACACTATTGGCAAGCAACCCAACAACATTAGCCTCTTTTTTCGAATCATTTTTTAAAGGCTTCAAATCCGCTTCTGGCGTGATGGGTGTTGTGGTGTTTGTTGGTGGTGCTTTCGGTATCATCAAACACATGGGTCTGCTAGACGCATCGGTTGTTGCCCTCACCACTAAGCTTAAGAAACAAGGCTTATATGTGATCGCGCCAGTGATCATGACGGCGATCTTCTTCAACGTGACCTTCACCGGTATGCGTGAACTGGATGTTATTTTCATCTCATTGATGATTCCGATCTGTATCAAGCTTGGATACGATGCGATTACAGCGTTAGGCGTTGTTCTACTGGCAAGTTGTGCAGGTTTTGCTGCGGCGTTGGCAAACCCATTCTTCACGGGTATTGCACATACTATCGCTGAACTGCCTTTGTACTCAGGCATGTGGTACCGCTTTATTGTTGGTATGTTCATGTTGTTAACGGGTGCGTGGTATGTGCTTAACTACGCGCGCAAAGTTAAGCAAGATCCGACCAAAGGCTTGTTGCACGGCACGAGTTACCACTACGAATCGAACGTTGAAGCGAAAACACTGACCACACGTGAAAAGCTTGCGGGCATCGCGTTCTTGGGCGTGTTCGCATACATGATCTTCGGCACGTTGACGATGGGTTTCGGCTTCACTGAGATTGCAGGTGCATTCGTGGCGATGGCGATTATTCCAGGTTTGGTGGCGGGCTTATCTCCGAACAAGATTTGTGAGTACTGGACCAAAGGTGTTAGCGATGTATTGGTTGCGGTACTGATCATCTTCTTTGCTCGTTCAGTGCTAACCATTATGGAAGACGCGAAGATTGTTGATTCTATTATCTTCTATCTTGCACAGATCATTTCTGGTAGCTCTAAACTTGTGGCAGCAGCAGGGATCTACTTTTCGCAGGCTGCGATCAACCTATTCATTCCGTCTGGCAGTGGCCAAGCGGTGATCACCATGCCAATCATTATTCCGTTGGCAGATATTGGTGAAGTGACTCGCCAAGTGGCGGCACTGGCTTCTCAATTGGGTGATGGTATCTCTAACTATATTTACCCAACCAATGGTGGCTTGCTGGCTGTATTGGCTATTGCAAAAGTGCCTTACACCAAGTGGGTTCGTTTCTTCTTACCACTGTTCTTGTTCTGGTCGGTAGGCGCTTTGATTTCAGTTGTGATTGCTCAAATGATTGAGCTAGGGCCTTTCTAAGGTTTCTTTTTAATCAAATACATGGACAGTTAAGCTTAACTGAAGCCGTGTGAGTAAATAAGAAGGCAGCGAATTCGCTGCCTTTTTTCGTTTAAAGAAAAGCTACGCCAACGTCAAAGATTACTCTTCAAATTGGTAAGAAGAGGGCACCACAATCACGCCTTGTTTTGATATGTGGAAGCGTTTCGCATCGGCAAGGCTATCAACACCGATCTGGGTTCCATCTGGCACCTTAACGTTCTTATCGATGATGCAGTTTTGTATGTGGCAATTTTTTCCAATCTCAACATCTTCAAACAAAATACTATCAATCACAATCGCGGCATTACTGACTTTCACTTTAGGGAAGAAGATAGAGTTTTGCGCCGAGCCGCCTTCAATTACAACACCATTCGCTATCATCGAGTTGATGAAAATCCCTTGATTCCCCTCTACCGAAGCAATGGTTCGTGCGGGTGGTAGTTGTGGTTCGTAAGTACGAATCGCCCAATCAGGTTGGTATAAATCGATAGGTGAGGCTGGCTTTAACAGGTCCATATTCGATTGGTAATAAGAGTCGATTGTACCCACATCTCTCCAGTAAGCGTCTTGAGTTACGCGTCCTTCTTCATCACCAAACTTATATGCGTAAACACTGTTGTTGCCGACCAACTTCGGAATGATGTCTTTACCGAAATCGTGGCTTGAGTCTGGGTCTTCTGCGTCTGCTAATAATGCCTGTGTCAGTACTTCTTTATCAAAGATGTAAATCCCCATTGAAGCCATGCTTCGGGTCGGTCTACCGGGTACACACGCGGGGTAACGTGGTTTCTCGGTAAAGTTATTGATTTGTAGAGACTCATCTATCTCCATCACACCAAATTCCTTGGCCTCATCAATCGACACTTCCATGCAGGCTACCGTTAAGTCAGCTTCATTCTGCTTATGTTGCTTAAGCATTGGGGCGTAATCCATACGATAGATATGGTCGCCAGATAACACCACCACATGCTTAGCTTCACTGCGAGACAGCAAATACAAGTTTTGATAAATCGCATCGGCCGTGCCGCTATACCAACTGTCACCTGTGCGCATTTGCGGCGGAACATTGGTGATGTATTCGCCGAGCTCGGGGTTAAGCACCGACCAACCATCACGTAAGTGTTTTTGCAAAGAGTGAGACTTGTACTGAGTCAGCACCAAAATTTGGCGAAGCCCAGAGTGTAGGCAGTTCGCGAGCGTGAAATCGATGATTCGATATTTGCCACCAAAAGGCACCGCAGGCTTTGCGCGGTTATCGGTTAGGGGAGAAAGCCGAGAGCCAACACCGCCGGCCAGAACGATTGTTAGAGTGTCTTGCATAGTCAGAACCTCAATGTATTTATGATTATGCATATGGTCCTGCAAGCACTGAGCCAAATATAACTCATTGAATATTAAATAAGGTGGCAATGAATTTTTCGGGACTGCACCAAATTGATGCGTACGAGATATTGGCTTGCTCTATTTTGATCCAAAGAGATCCGAGCAAAGTGAAAAGGTAGGGTTAACAAAATGATGCACGGAAAAGTCGCATTACAAAACTGTCAATAAAATGAAGGAATAAAGTGATCGGGTCGATATAAATTTACACAAATAATCATAACCTTTCACAAATTGATTTCCATCAATAAAGTAGGGGTATTCTGTGATAACTTGCACGCAAAATAAGAAATGATTACTCATTCACCATTTAAATGAAGCCCTCAAGGAAATAATAATGAAAAAAACAGTATGTGGTATTGCGGTTATTGCGGCTCTTATGTCGACGAATGTTCTTGCTCATAAAGAAGGTGATTTCATCATCCGTGCAGGAGCAGCAACAGTATCTCCAAACGACAGCAGTGGCGCTGTACTTAATAACCCTGACCTAGAATTCTCAGTTGATTCTGATACTCAGCTTGGCCTGACTTTCGGTTACATGTTCACTGACAACATCAGCTTTGAAGTATTGGCAGCGAGCCCTTTTTCTCACAGTATCTCCGTTAATGGTCTAGGCAAAATTGCCGACACGAAACACCTCCCGCCAACGTTCATGGTTCAATACTACTTTGGTGAAGCGAACAGCGACTTCCGTCCTTACGTAGGTGCGGGCCTTAACTACACAGTGTTCTTTGATGAAGGATTGAATGCTAACGGAAAAAATGCAGGCCTAACGGATGTTTCTTTGGATGACTCTTGGGGACTTGCTGCGAACATAGGTATCGATTACATGATCAATGAAGATTGGTTCCTAAACGCATCGGTTTGGTATGCTGACATCGGTACTACAGCTAAATATTCTGATATTAATGGGAACAACTATTCTACAGACGTTGATATCGACCCATGGGTATTCATGATCGGTGGTGGTTACAACTTCTAACCTACGATTCAGTTTACTAAGGCGCTCAAGCACCAGCCAGCTTGTGCGCCTTTTTTGTGTGCTTGTTAATTAAATGCTCATTCTAACCTTCTGTTGTTATGGGTAAAAGAAACCGATTGTCTTCACCTATTGTTAACAAAAGGGAAAGATAAGTGCCATAACAGCCCTCTATGATCGCGATTCAAATTATGGAGGATATATGAATCGTAAATTTAATAAGCTGACATTATTGCTACCTATCGCGGTAAGTTCTGCTCTAGTAGGCTGTTCTCAATCAACATCACCAACGACAGCTCAAACGTCACTTGATGCTTTTAGCCTTCAATGCCAATCCATCGAGCAGCCAAACGCTTCCAATGCTGAGGTAACTGGAATCAGCCTAGTTGGTCGTTCAATTGCCGACGCCCCGTTTGATACTTCTGCAGCCGAAATCGTCAGCTACGATTCATGTACCGACAAGCTTTATGTTGTGAACGCTCAAGCTCAGAAAGTCGACGTGTTATCAATGAATTCTGACAGCGCACCAACATCTGCGGGCTCTATTGATCTTCAATCAGCGGCTGCAGCTTCTGGTATTGATATTGGTGCAGCGAACAGTGTGTCGACTCATCAAGGATTAGTTGCTGTCGCGATTGAAAATGCCGACAAGCAACACAACGGCATCATTGCACTTTATCGTTCAGACACGTTAGAGCTGATCACTACTTATACGGCTGGTGCATTACCAGACATGGTGAGCTTCTCGAAAGATGGTCGCTACATTGCCTCTGCAAATGAAGGTGAGCCGAATGCGGATTACAGCATTGATCCTGAAGGTTCAGTAACGCTGGTGGATTTAAGCAATGGTCCTTTGCAAGCGACAGTTACTCAAATTGATTTCAAGGCATTTAACCAAGGTCAGCCTCGTCACCAGGAATTAACCGATAAGGTTCGAATTTCAGGGCCTAGTGCGACCGTCGCTCAAGACCTAGAGCCTGAATACCTAACGTTTGCTGACAACGGCAAACTCTACGTTGCCCTGCAAGAGAACAACGCACTAGCAGCGATTGATGTCGCAACGGCAGAGGTGGATGCGATTCTTGGCTTAGGCGGCAAACCTTGGGATAGCGCGCAATTGGATGCGTCGAATAAAGACAAAAATATCGGCAACCTACAAAACTACGCGATGTTAGAAGGACTTTACATGCCAGACAGCATCACTAGCTACAGTGTCGATGGCAATACCTACATCGTGACGGCGAACGAAGGTGACGGCCGCGAGTATGGCATCAAGACGACGCAAAAAGAGTGTGACGATAAAGGCTTTGAGTGGGATGGCGATGACTATAAAGGCACCGAAAACTACACCACAGAGAAAGACTTTTGTATTGCTTATGTTGATGAAGTACGTGGTAAAAAGTTAGATGTTGACGCTAACCACCCATTGGCTGGTGCATTGAAAGACAATAAGCAACTGGCTCGCCTAAAGGTGATTAAGCCACAAGGCACGCTTGCTGCTGACCAAAAGGTTCAAGCATTCGGTAGCCGCTCTTTCTCTATCTGGGATGAGTCAGGCGAGTTAGTGTTTGATAGCGGCGATGATTTTGCTCGAATCGTTCTTGATCAAGATCCTGCAAACTTCAACAGCACCAATGATAACAACCAAAGTGGTGACGATCGCAGCGATGATAAAGGGGTAGAACCTGAAGCTATCGAAGTGGCTGAGATCAACGGTAAGCACTATGCCTTTATCGGCCTTGAGCGCCAAGGTGGCATCATGGTTTACGATGTAACACAGCCTAAGAACGCAAGTTTCATCAGCTACTTGAACAACCGAGACTTTACACAAACAGTGTGCACTAAGGTTGATGAAGACGGTGATTGCGACAACGATACTTACAACTCGAAAGCGGGTGATTTAGGCCCTGAATCAATTAAGTACTTTACACGTTCAGGTAGCCACTTTATCGCTGTAGGCAATGAAGTGAGCGGTAGCACATCAGTTTACCGCGTTGAGTTCTAATCTCGCTTATTGCTAGCAATCAGATTGAATCAAAACAAAAGCGCCACGACTTGTTAAGTCGTGGCGCTTTTTTAGTTCATAGCTTATTTAGTCGCGATAGCAAAGGCCTATGGCTGTTGCTTAGTCGGTGCTAGAGCAATCTCACGGATACATACGTTCTGTGGTTGTTGGTAAGCGAATGATACAGCGCGAGCAATGTCGTCAGCTGCCAATACGCCGCCCATGTCTTCTTTCCAAGAATCGTAACCGTCTTTGATCTCTTGAGATGTTGTGTGAGACAGAAGTTCAGTCTCTACAGCACCTGGTGCGATAGTCGTAACACGAACATTTGAAGCGGCCACTTCTTCACGAACGTTCTCAGAAATAGCATGTACCGCGAACTTAGTACCACAGTAAGCTGCGTGGCTTGGGAATGTTTTCTTACCCGCGATTGAGCTGATGTTGATGATAGTACCTGTGTTGCGTTCCATCATTGGAGCAAGTACAGATTGCATGCCGTTTAGAAGACCAATCACGTTCACATCGAACATTGTCTTCCACTCTTGTGCGTCTTGAGTATCGATTTGACCAAGAAGCATTGCGCCAGCGTTGTTGATAAGCGCATCTACAGGGCCGAATTTCTCTTCACCTTGTGCGATAGCTGCGTCAAAAGACGCTTTGTCTGTTACGTCTACTTTCACTGATAGTGAGTTTGGTAGATTCAGTGCTTCAAGGCGATCAACACGACGAGCTAAAAGAAGCAGAGGGTGACCTTCATCGCTTAGACGACGAGCGATTGCTTCACCAATACCAGAGCTTGCACCTGTAATTACGATTAGTTTTTTCATTTTTATTTCCTCTGTACTTTTATTGCGTCGGTTGGCTACGACGTATTGTTTAAGTGCATTCGAATCAAGTGCTTGTTGCCTTGCTTCGTTGCGATGGAGGTATATTAAGGAAAATAGCATTGTTGATATATAGCGCTTTACTTGAAACACTGTTGCTGTGGTGCAACAATAAAGCGTCTATCTCATAACTCCATTAGTAAGCTGGCGACTATGCTTAATCAAATTAACCTGTCTGATATTCGTTCTTTCGTGCTGATCGCTCGTTTAGGTAATTTCACCAAAGCGGCGGAGGAGTTGGATGTGTCGCGCTCCCACGTATCACGCCAAGTAAGTAGCCTAGAAAAGCAGATGGGTGTAACGCTGTTTATCCGCACTACTCGAACCTTGAGGCTGACTCACGCAGGGCAAGATTTGTACACGAGATGTGAACAAGCCTTAGATAATATAGACCAAGCGCTGATTGCTGCGGTTGATGATGTCGAAGAGTTACGCGGTGACATCAAAGTCAACTGTGTTGGCGGTTATTTGGGGGAGGTGATCATCGCGGATCTGGTCAATGAGTTCATGCAGCTCTACCCAGATATCAGCATTAGCCTTGATTTCAGCAGTAACCGAGTCGACTTGATTGAAGACGCTTTCGATATCGCTTTTCGTATGGGGAGCCTTGAAGATGCGGGCTTTATTGCGAGGAAGCTATTGGACATAGAGATGGGAACACTGGCGAGCCCTGAGTATTTTGCTCGCAAAGGAAAGCCTAACCACCCTAAAGAGTTGATCCATCACGACTGCTTAACCGGCTCGGTGCGTAAATGGAGTTTTCAAGCGCTTGATGACACCAAGAAAACACTCGATGTGCATGTGACGGGTAGGCTGCAATGTAAAAATGGCCGAGTGTTGGTGCAGGGTGCGAAGTCCGGGAACGGGATTATTCGTGTACCGACTATCTATTGCTTACAAGAACTTAATGATGGGCAATTAGAGCAGGTGTTTGATGAGTGGGTAGTACCTAAAGTGGACTTTTCAGCGATCTACCATCGAGATCGCTATCAACCAAGTCGAATTCGAACCTTCATTGATTTCGTAAAAGATCGCTTTGAGCAAATGCCCGTGAGTTAAGCGTGCTTGCTGTATCTGCTGCGCATTTGACTGGTTTGGGCTTACATCTCGTCGATTTCGTTTTGTAGGCTTTCCAGTTGATCCAGAATCAGTAAAAACTTCTCACCAAAGGGTGTCACTTGGTATTCAACTCTTGGTGGGAGTTCGTTGAACATTTGCTTATCTAGAATCCCAAATTCTACATTTCGCTTTAAACATTCATTCAAGACCTTGGTCGATAACCCTTCGACCGAGCGTACCATTTCACCGGAACGATTGATGCCATTTGCCAGTAATTGGTAAACCGTGAGTGACAATTTACAGCCGTAGATGGTTTCAACCATACGAGCGGAACGCTCTGGTGCTGATTTTCTTGAAAAAAAGTTTTCCTGATTTTTCATAAAGATGTACCAATAAGTACCTACCTAACCGATTTGTACTTACTATTCATAGTGTTAGTTCAAAGCCTAAGATTACCACGTTCACATGACTTAGGAGATAACAAAATGAACTTCACTAAAAATGGTATTGCAGTAGTAATCGGTGGCACTAGTGGTATGGGCTTTGAAACAGCGAAGCAGTTAGTCGCTCAAAACATCCATGTGTTGGTTGTCGGCAATAACCCAACTAAGTTAGATAAAGCGGTATCAGAACTTCAGTCGCTGGGCCACGCTACTGGCTGGCAAGCTAATCTTTATGATGATGCAAGTGTGTCGAATCTTATTGCGCATCTAGAGTCACTTGAAGAGGGTATTGGTTACCTTGTTAATGCGGCTGGCTACTTTAACCCTAAAGCGTTTATCGAGCATCAGGAGTCGGATTACGAGCAATACATGCAGCTTAATAAAGCGACTTTCTTCATCACTCAAGCTGTCAGTAAGTTGATGATCAAAAACGGTGGCGGAAACGTGGTAAATGTAGGCTCTATGTGGGCGAAACAAGCTATTAAAGCGACGCCGTCTTCTGCGTATTCAATGGCAAAGGCAGGACTACACGCTTTAACACAGCATATGGCGATGGAGCTTGCAGACCACAACATTCGCGTGAATGCGGTGTCTCCAGCCGTCGTTAAAACGCCGATCTACGAATCATTCATTAAGCCAGAAGAAGTAGATCAAGCGCTAGAAGGCTTCAACGCATTCCACCCTATTGGTCGAGTGGGTCAACCGAAAGACATCGCAAACAGTATCTCTTTCCTACTGTCTGACAGTGCCGATTGGGTAACGGGTGCAATCTGGGATGTTGATGGTGGTGTGATCGCAGGCCGCAATTAATCGAGCCGAGTTTTCAATATGGGGGATGCTTTGTTAGCAATTAGCAATTAGCAATTAGCAACTAGCAGCGAAGTCTCCCCCTCGCTCGTTTCTCGCGTAGAATAGACATTAGCAAGACAATAATAATTAAAACAATATTTAGAGTAAGGTCGTCATTATGCTCAATATGGACTTTTCAAAGAGATTGGTTATCGAAACCGATAAACTAGATTGGGTTGCAAGCCCTGCTAAAGGAGTGTGGCGTAAGCCCCTAGAAAGAGAAGAGAAAGAATCAGGTCACACGACTAGCGTGGTGAAATACGACCCTCAATCTTCATTCTCTGAACACCCACATCCGAAAGGAGAAGAGATCTTCGTATTAGACGGTGTGTTCTCAGATGAAACTGGCGATTTCCCCGCTGGCACTTATATCCGTAATCCGCCAGGCAGCGCGCATTCCCCATCGAGTAAAGAGGGCTGCACGATCTTAGTTAAGCTTAATCAGTTTGATGCGAGAGACTTAACTCAAGTCCGTATCAATACACTAGAAACGGAGTGGCTTCCGGGCATTGGTGGCTTACAAGTCATGCCATTGCATGAGTTTGAGCACGAACATGTAGCTTTAGTGAAGTGGCCTGTCGGCGAGCGCTTTCAACCACATCGTCACTTTGGTGGTGAAGAGATCTTTGTATTGTCGGGCACTTTCAAAGATGAACACGGCGAGTATCCGAAACACACATGGATGCGCAGCCCTCACATGAGCGAGCATTTCCCTTATGTGGAAGAAGAGACCGTTATCTTAGTGAAAACAGGGCATCTACCGTTGGATTAAAGGAATGCTCAATACGAAGATGAGAAAGCCGCATTGTTTTGAACAAGCGGCTTTTATAGTTTTTATATATGAGCTGACTAGTAAGCAACACCAATACGTTGGCGCGGGAACTTGCCAGCTTCGAGCTCATCAATCATCGCAATAGCGTAATCGCTGACTGAAATTTTGCTGTTACCATCTTCGTCGGTGAGCAGTTGATCGCCACCAGTGCGGTAGGTCGATAGTTTCTCGCCCGGGAATATTTCTGCGGCAGGGCTAACGAACGTCCAGTTAACTTCGCTATTAGATTGCTTGAACACTTCAAGAGCTTCGCCCTGTGCTAGCGCTTCGTTTTTGTAATCCGCAGGGAAGTCAGGAACAGTCACTAGCGGTACGTTTGGCGCTACTTCTAATGAGCCAGCTCCGCCAACCCAAAGTAGGCGATCGATACCGATGCTCGGTAATGTTGCCAGCAATTTAGTCGCAGTGTTTTTTACGATGTGGTGATTACCCAGAGCACGTCCGCCAATCGAAGTAATGACTGCATCAACGCCGGATAGTGCGTTTGCTAGACTTGCAGCTTCATCTTGTAAATCAAATGAACGAACTTCAATGACTTTGGTTTCCACCCGGCTTGCATCTCTTACAACAGCAACGACCTCGTGACCACGAGATTGAGCTTCTTGAGCGATGTGACTACCAATCCAACCTGATGCACCTAATACTGCAATTTTCATAATGTCTCTCCAATTATCTAATTTATTGAGTCGTTTTCTCGACAGCCATTGCAGTCTAATAGCTCACTAGGTTGCGATAAATATCGTAAAATGATGTAGATTGTATCTATATAGTGATCTAATAAGATTCGATTAGCTGCGAAATAGTTCAAGGAGAGTGTGATGGATAGGTTGACGGCAATGCGTAGCTTTGTCGAAGTTGCGAATTGTGCCAGCTTCACCCAAGCAGCTGAGCATTTGGACATGAGTCGGTTGCAGGTTTCACGTCATGTTCAAGAGATAGAAGGGTGGCTGAAGCAGAGGCTATTACATAGGACGACTCGAAAGGTGAGCTTGACGGCGGCAGGGGAAATCGCTCTGCAGCGCTGTGAGAAAATCCTCCATGAGACCGCTGAGTTAGAAATTACGTCACTCAATCAAACCGATGATCTTTCTGGAACGATTCGAATTGCAGCCCCCATCGGGTTAACTCAGCATATGTTGTTGGATGTGGTCGAACAGTTCACAGAGCTTCATCCCAATATCACGGTAGAACTTTTTGCTTCTGACCGTTTTGCTCAGCTGGTGGATGACAGAATCGATATTGCGCTGCGTTATACCGATCAACCTGACGATAGCTTGATTGCTCGTAAGCTAATGGAAATTGATTCGGTGGTGTGTGCATCGCAAGCTTATTTAGATAAACATGGTGAACCTGAAACGGTCGAAGCGCTTCGACAACACAATTGCTTTCGCCATTTGAGTGTCTCTGAGTGGGATTTCGTTAAGGATAATCAGCATTTTTCGGTTGAGGTGTCTGGCACTATCAAAGCCAATGATGTTGGGGTATTAACCCGCGCTGCACAGCATGGTAAAGGGGTTGTTCGATTGCCCTGTGATTTAGCCAATCCACTGATTGCGGATGGCAAATTGAAACGAATTTTGGATGATTTTGTTTCACCGAGTAGTGTGCTTTGGGCGGTGTATTTGTCTCGTAGTTATCAGCTGCCGGTTGTTCGTCAGTTCATTGATTTTGCCGCAGAAGCTTGGTCTAGCGATATCAAGTCTGGGGATGTTTGAAGTGGCATAAATGCTTACCCACATAAATCTACAACCCATAAATACAAAAATCCGATATCAAAGGTGATATCGGATTTGAACTCAATAATTCAGAGTTCCAGCACGCTCTCCTCTCACGAAGTCTTTACATGTAATGATGTACGGATAGTCGGGTATTTATCACCTTTTCGTTTACGTCTGGTAAAGGCTGATACAAGTTTCTAGTAATGTCGGATAATACTTGGTCGTAAACTTGCGATACCACAGTAGATATATCACTGGTTAATTCGTACATGCTATCTGCTGGTTGGGTCGCTTCAGTGCTTGATGCGATTTCGGTGAGTGCATGCATCGCACGTGTGCAAATGGGTGACCCACTGCTGATCGGGCAGATAATCGATAATTGGTTAAGTTTACGGTGTGTTTGAGATGCGTAGAATTTGAATCTCGCATACTCCTCAGGCTTCTCCATATCAGGTATGCACATGCGTAACTTGGTCAGGATTTCCATGCAGTCTAAGATTTGTTGCCAATTCATGTGATACTCACGGCTCATGTCTTCTCGTTCAGACTGAATCAGCCAGATGATCATCACTTCATCCATCAAGAACATGCTATGGCGAATTGTTTTGCCATGAATCGATTGGTTACGCACCAAGCTGCGGTTTTGCCAGTCGCTGTGCATGGCAATGAGCTTAAGGTGATAGATGCGATACATAGGGCGGCTATCAAACGACACGTGGGACTGAAGCAGTTCAGATACTTCAAGTATGTTGTCGTAAATCTCGTTCACTTTGCGAATCGAGTCGCTAGACAACTTATAAGCTAGAGCATAGTGCGTTGCCGCGCGATGTTTGCGTGATAACAACAATAATTCTCTAAGCAGAACTAAGGTTTCAAACCTGTGTGATAGCGCTGTTTGTCTCTTCCTTGAGAAATGAAACAGGGCCGCGAGTACTAATAGGGATAAACCCACTGAAATAACTACAAACATATTCAACTCCTAACATTTGTATACCTACTTAGTGGTAGTGCAGACACCATGCCAAAATAAATAAGTGTTATATTTCATTGAGTTATGATTTCCCTCAAATTATGGATGATCAATCATGGTGCATGACTTCACCATTCGAGTGAATGTTTCTCATATTTTGCAGGATTTTTTGAGAGGTTACGCTTTTCTAACGATAGGTTGGGGAGGTTTCGGTAAGTAGAGACACTTTGGCGATCCATTTCAGGCTCGTTTCAAGCTACGCAAATTAAAAAGGCCTCACTCTTACTGCTTTTACTCTAAAAGCAGTAAGAGTGAGGCCTTTCAATGTTCACGTCGCAGTGTAGTTGACTTAACGACTAAGTGTTTAGCATTGAGGGCTAAACGTTATGCAAGCTTAAGGTCGAACTCGTTGCGGTACATCACCATATCTTCAATGGTCAGTACTGGCATGTTGTGCAGTTTACCGAAAGCAACGATCTCTGGCGCTTTTGCCATTGTGCCGTCTGGGTTGGTTACTTCACACAGTACACCTGCCGATTGAAGACCTGCCATTTGCATCAGATCCACAGTACCTTCTGTGTGGCCGCGGCGAGCAAGTACACCACCTTTACGAGCACGCAGTGGGAATACGTGGCCAGGGCGAGCTAGATCTGAAGGCTTAGCCGTTGGGTTTGCCGCTGTCTTGATCGTTGTTACACGGTCAGCAGCAGAAACACCGGTCGTTACACCGACTTTCGCTTCGATAGTTACGGTAAACGCAGTTTGGTTTGCGCTGTTGTTATCAACAACCATAGGCGGAAGTTCAAGTTGGTTTGCTTGTTCGTCAGTTAGACACAAGCACACGATGCCGCTGCATTCACGGATCATTAACGCCATTTGAGCATTGGTTAGGTGTTCTACTGAGTAGATGATGTCGCCTTCGTTCTCACGATCTTCATCGTCAAGTAAAAGTACGCCACGACCTTCGCGTAGAGCTTGCAGTGCGTTTTCAACGCGAGTGATTGGTTCGCCAAATTCGGCAAGTAGTGAAGACTGATTCATGGTTAAACTCCTAAAATATCACCAGAATCAGGGCTGTATGAGGGATCTCAACGAGCACAACAAAGCCAACTCATTATAAGTCGGTTCATCATGGTTTTATCCAAAACGAAATGCACACGTCTGAGTTGGAGGCATGAACCCAATAAATAGGTACGCCTTTCCAACTTAAACGAGTGTCTTTCCATTCTCTCTCATCCGGACTATAACCGTCGGCTCTGGCATCTCACCAGATCTGCTGACCTCGACGAATCGAGCGCTCGCGGGCTTATCTTTAGGTTTTGCTAAGGACATACCGCCGGTGGGGAATTTCGCCCCGCCCTGAGAATAAAAATTAATAATCTGTTTTGCTTTGAAAGCAGACCAGATGTTAATCCTTTCAATAGTGGATTTAAAGGACTGACAGCAAAGTTTTTTAGATTCTGGCCTGAGTGTTCACTTTATCAGCAGAACACAATGCCGTTGTGTTTAGTCAGGGTCCTGCTGGTCTTTAGTTGGTTTTCCTGTCGGTAAGCGTATAAGTGGACGGTAAAGATTATTGATGATGAGGTGAGGGTTCACCGAATCAATACTCAGGCTCCGCACTAATCGAATATTGTTACATCATGACGGCGAACCGCTCGTTTTTACATAAAATTGATATTGGCGATGCTAAGCTACGATAGCATCCGACCACTTTATCCAAAAGATCTTAGCCATGACTTCTCTGTTCTCTAACAAATCCAAAGGCTTATTACTGCTCGTTTTAAGCTTGTATTCTCTCGTTCCCTTTTTGATCTTTGGATCTCACTTCGACCTTGGAAGCGCTGTATTGCCTTTCTATGGTGCTGTGATGACATTCGTGACTTATTCAGCGGGTAATCAAGGGTTCCTAATCACACTCGCGATTCTCTCTTTGTTGGTGCTGACATTAAAGTTCTCAAAAGCAAAGCTAGTGAGCCTTTGTTTGCAGCTTGGTATTTTATTGGTGTTAAGCTTTGCAGCAAAGACATTCCTTAAATCATCAACGGAGAGTCCACGCCCATATACTGAGTACTTAGTTACCCAAGAAGTGGTTGATATGCCGGAGCTGTTTTATGAACTGCCACTAGAAGAAAAGAACGTGGCCATTGAGTCAGTAGAAGATAAGGTCAGTGAATGGCGAACACGTCATTGGCTTGGCGAAACAGACTATTCATTCCCGTCTGGACACATGATTTTCGTGGGTGTTTGCTTAGCATTCTTTGGTGGGTTGTTCTTAGAAGCGAAGCGTTTTTACCTTGTAGGTGGCATGTTAGCTTGGGCTGGTGGTGTAGCGTATAGCCGCGTTTGGCTTGGTATGCATCGCCCTGAAGACTTAGCGGCATCTATCGCTTTTGCAGGCTTAATCTACCTATTAGTGCCACTGGTGCCAATGCAAAAAATAGAACCTTTGTTGCCTAAGTTTCTCAGAACGGATTAAACATTTAAGAAGAGCTTCGTTCTTAAAAGCAACTTAGTTCTTAATAGCAAGTTAGTTCCCCCAAAGCAATTTGGCTTTCGTTTAGCAAGCGGAATCTCTGGCTATTGATTGAGCCCGAGTTCTGCTTGTTTCTTTTTGGTTAGTCCCAAAGAGACGATTCGGTGAGACTCCGTCAGGTAGTATCTCAACTCGTCATCCCTTTCTGGTGTGCTCTCAAACAGCTGAATCCACTTCATTCCGCGTGAAGCAAAGTAGGGGGCAGGTTTATACCCTGGCTCTTCTTTGAGAAAATCGAAATTCCGATCAGATGCCTTGAAGATAAATGCAGGCTCGTCGTTTGGTCCCCAACCTCCAATCGCAAACACCTTGTCACCCACTTTCCAAACGTGAGAGTTATTCCACTGCATCACGTAGCTAGTGGCTGCTTGTGATTCACAGAATGCATTGAACTCGTCGTATGTCATAGAACGCCCTTTCATAGTTTGGTGGTGGATCTGTGTGTTTGTTGTTTTATGATGTTTCTGCTTCTAGCTAGCCAGCTAAGCCTTGCCAAATAGCAGTGAAGCCGCTGATAGAACATAGTAACAAAGAGCCGATACGTATCTTCTCTTTAGGAATGCTTTGTGTCGTCAATAACGCTACCTTGTAACCCAACCAAGCGGCAGGAAGTAGCGGGATTGTGATGATCAAATGGTGCATCGTGAAGAAGCCAATTGGGATCTGTACCAGTAATGAAATGATAGAACTAAACACAAAAAACGCAGATAGGTTACCACGAAGTTGATTGGCATCTTGGTGTTGAAGCAGGAGTGCCATTGGCGGCCCACCAATACCAGAGCTGGTACCAAAGAACCCTGAGAAGAATCCCGCGATACCCATTTTGGCAGGCGTCGGTTCTAACCTAAACGGCAGTAAGCTAACAATCACGGCGAATACAACCAATAAGCCTAACCACAGGGATAATACGCTTGTAGAAACCATCACTAGTAAAGCCCCGCCAGCCAGTGAACCCGGAATACGGCCTAACAGTGCGATTTTTAATCCGCCAATAGAGATGTTTGCTCGATGTTTAAACGCGTTGAATACAGAAATGAACAGACCAACAAGGCAGATAGGCGCGGGTACATAGTCAGGCGAGACCAAAAACAACAACGGGGCAGCCACAATAGCCAAGCCAAAGCCGATGGCGGTTTGTACAAACGAGCCGACAAAAATGAGTGCCATCGCGATAAGGGCGGTCTGATCTAGGTATTCCATAAGCCTGCGAATAAGTTCAAAAGGGGCGAATGGATACTATAAATTAAAATGGTAGAAATAGTCTTATTATTCAGTGAGCTTTATGCAAGTTTCGTTAGTTACGTATTCAGTTTTTGCGTCCAATAAAAAAGAGAGCGGATATCTCAGGAACTAGTCCATTCAATATCCACTCTCTCATTGGGTTGCTTATCTCTGTTACTGATTGGGGGAGTCAGTATTAAAAGTTAAGCCATTGCCAATTTGATGCGCTCAATTGGCTTGTCATTGATTGGTAAATGGATAAGTGCTGCTGCAAATGCCAATACCACCGTTGACCACCAAATTGGTTCGTAAGATCCGTAGTAATCGTAAATACGACCACCAACCCAAGCACCTAAGAAGCTACCTACTTGGTGAGTGAAGAACACCAAACCGTACAGAGTCGATAGGTAACGAGCTCCAAAGATCTGACGAACTAAACCAGAAGTGAGTGGAACTGTACCAAGCCAACAGAAGCCAATTGCAGCACCGAAGATCGTTGCGGTCGATTCCGTGACTGGCAGAGTGACAAACGCACCGATAACCACAGTTCGAACTAAGTAGAGTGCAGACATCACATGACGCTTGCTGAACTTGTCGCCCATCACACCCCAGAAGTAAGAACCGAAGATGTTGAAGATACCAACGTAAGCCAATGCCATTGCTGCGCTGCTCGCTGGTAAGTTTTTGTCAGCTAGATAACTTGGTAAATGCGTTGCAATGAACATCACGTGGAAGCCACACACGAAGAAGCCAGCGTGAATTAACCAGTAACCTTTGTGAGAGAAGGCTTCTGATAGTGCTTCTTTCAATGTTTGATTGTTTTCAACTTGCGTCTGTTTATTCGTTGCGACTTTTGGTGCTCGCATGAACAGTGCAAATGAGATCATCACGCAGCACAGCACGCCAAACACCTGCATCGCACTTTGCCAATCAAACTCGTTCAGCATGTATTGTGCGCCCGGGATTACCGCGAACATACCAAATGAACCGGCAGCTGTGGTTAAACCGAATGCTTTAGCGGCGTGTTCTGCAGGTACCACTTTCGCTACTGCACCTAATACAATCACATAGCTTGTTGCACTTAGTCCAAGGCCAACCAGTGCGCCTAATGAAACGTAAAGCATGCTTGATTCGGTCGAAATTGAGGTAAGAAGTAAACCCAAACCGTAAGCACATGCGCCTGCAATAATGATGCGTCTTGCTCCCCATTTGTCAGCGGCCATACCAACAAAAGGTTGGAACACACCAAACAATAGGTTTTGTAGAGCAATAGCGAAGCTGAAAAACTCTCGACCCGTGCCGAAATGCTCTGAAATTGGCATCATGAAAATGCCGAATGATTGTCTGATCCCTAGACTGATAATAAGTGTGCCGATCCCAAGCCATACCAGTAAAGGAAAACGGAAAATGCTCATTCTAATACTCTTAATTTAATGATGGTGATGTGAGTGGTCTTGCGCAGACATGTTTTGTTCAGTCATATGATGGTGATGCTCGTGTCCTGATTGCTGGTGGCAGCCACTACTCACGGCGTGCTGAGCCAAAAGATCAATCAGTGGCTGACTGTGATGCACAATAACCAAACTAATGACGAGGAATAACGTCATTCTGGCCAGTTGGGCAAAAAGAGATTGTGAAAACATAAGGTGTTTACATGCGCTCTATGTTGTAAGAAGTCGCGCATCATAATGATGGGTGGGATATGTATCAAATGACTATTTGTGATTTAGTCTATGCGTTTTATGCATAGACTTATACGTTGCCGGGCTGAGGGTAAAACGTGACAAAAATATGAGAAAACTCGGCACTCATTAAATCCGACGTAAAAGCCTGCAATTCAATATGGATACTTAGTATCGTGTCTGTAACTGTCTGCTTTAGTGAGCTTTTTCACAAAACTGTAAAAACTAATATACAAACTAGTCACCTAAGAAGATCGGCTGTTCGCTCGACTTATCTGTTAAACATCGTAAATTTGGGCCTAAATCGTTTCAACATGACTGAAACACGATGTAAAAAGATTCAGGGAGAGTCATTCACATGGATAAAGATCATAACTTTCGCGAAAACTTGCTCGCATTGATCTTAGGAAGCGCACTGGTTTCACTTGGCGTTATCTTTTTCAATCAAGTCGGTTTGCTCACCGGAGGAACCGCTGGTCTAGCGATCTTCATCACCAAAGTGACAGATCTAAGCTTTGGCCAAGTGTTCTTTGCACTTAACTTACCTTTCTATATTTTATCGGTCGCTCGTATGGGCTGGCGTTTCACTATTAACACCTTTATTGCCGTTTCGATAGTTTCGTTCGCAGTGGACCACTTATATCACGTGATTCAAATTGCGGAGATTCATGCACTGTATGCAGCATTACTTGGCGGCGGATTAATTGGTACTGGTATGTTGGTGATTTTCCGTCACAAGATGAGCTTGGGCGGCTTTAATATTCTGGCGCTGTTCTTACAAGAGCGTTTTGGGATTCGAGCAGGCAAGGTCCAGATGGCATTGGACTGTACTATTGTGGTGCTTTCACTGTTTATCGTTGATGCCCCACTAATACTCTTGTCTGTATTGGGTGCAGTAGTCACCAACCTGATTCTCGCGATGAATCATAAACCTGGGCGCTACCAACCGGTTGTAAAAGCGGAAGCGGCTTAGCGAACTTGAGTCTAAGCCTATATTACAAGCAATAGAAAACAACAAAGCCAGCATCAATAGCTGGCTTTGTTCTATGAAAATAGTCATTCAACACTTAGCAGTTGCCACAACCGGATTCCGGTTTGAGCTCGCAATCAATCACATTCCCTTGTTTGTCTAGCGACAAGTTGCAGCACTGTTCAAATAGATTCTTAAGATCGCCACGGCTTTTCTGAACACGAGATTTAATGGTCGAATAACTGACGTTTTGTTCTTCTGCTAGCGCTTTCTGGCTCTGACCCTTGATATCAACGGCAAGCAATAGCGAGGCACTCTGCTCAGGTAACGCTTGGATGAAGGGTTCAATGCATAAAGACAACTTCTGCTTGAACTCTTCATTGTGGTCTAAATCTGCAAACCACAAATCGTCCGCATCAATTTTACTATCACGTTGTTGGCGAGCGTGTTTACGATAGAAGTCGATAATTGTGTTGTTGGCTAATTGAAATAACCACGATTTAACACTGCTCGCATCTTGCACCTTGTGTAGGTTCTGAAAAGTCTTGATTAAGATCTCTTGCAGCAAATCATCTACATCGGCGGAATTACTTACTTTAGAGTGAAGGAATGCTTTTAATGTCTGCTGATATTCAGCCCAAACCTGCTCTAAGTCTAAAGATGTGCTATTTGCACTGTTCATTTACGCAACACTCGTCTTGTAAGAAACCAATAACCCCTTCTAGGCATTCATATTCTGCGACACAAAAGAGAGTTCTGCCTTCACGTCTTTGGCTTATGAGGCCTGCTGATGCAAGGCTTGATATGTGGTGAGATAAAGTAGAACCGGGGATACCGAGTTCTTCTTGTAGGCCGCCAACCGCAATGCCTTGGTAGCCAGCTTTAACGACACTTTTATAGATACTAAGGCGAATAGGGTGGCCCAGCTCTTTCAGTGCTTTTGCTACGACTTCTAAGTTCATATTAACTCCTCAAGATTTAATTTCGATAATAGTCGAAATGACTGTCGAATTCAAATACAAAAACAGTGAATACGTAAGTCATTGAAAATTTGTTGATTTGAAAATTAATTCGATTTTTGTCGAAATAAAGCTTGATCTGTAACTATTTATTTCTATAATTCGAGAATATTCGAAATTAAGGGTCGGGTACTTTCCTCATAGAGTTCGACCTTCAATCCTGTTTGGAGTTAATTATGAGCAATGAAATGTTAACAATGCTAAAAGACGCGCTTGATATGTTTGCTTTCTTAGCAGTAGAGCTAATCATCCTTTTCTTGGCAATTAGCTACATTGTTGGGATTCTGCAAGAGTTCCTTACGCCTGAGAAGATTCAATCTATCTTGAGCTCACGCAACGGTAAGGGCTATGTGATTGCCGCACTATTAGGTGCGATTACACCTTTCTGTTCATGTTCGACGATTCCTTTCCTAAAAGGTTTACTGCGTGCACGAGCGGGTTTTGGTCCAATGATGGTGTTCCTATTTGGTAGTCCACTATTGAACCCAGTGATCATTGGTTTGTTTGTGATTACCTTCGGCTGGCAAGTTGCAGCGTTCTACTTCTTAGTGGCAATGACGGTATCAGTAGTTGCAGGTTACACATTGGAAAAACTAGGCTTTGAGCGTTACGTTAAACCTGAAGCGTATGAATCAACGGGCTCTTCTTCAAGCTGTGGTACTAGCTGTGGAGACTCTGCTCCTAAGAAAGCAGCACCAGCAAAAGCGGAATCTTCTTGTGGTACAAGCGCATGTGGTGAACCTGCACCAGTAATGGCAAAAGAAAGTGCATGCTGTGGTACTAAGAAAGAAGAGCCGAAAGTAGAAGTATCATGCTGCTCAGCTGATGGCACAGCGACGGCAACAGTCGTTGAGAAGAAAGAGCCTAGCCGCTGGATGAGAATCTGGTTCTCGACTTGGAAAGACTTCAAACAAGTTTTCCCTTACTTGATGATGGGTATCGCAATTGGTTCATTCATCTATGGCTTCATTCCAACTGACTTGATTGCTGAATATGCAGGTGAAGGCAAGTGGTACGCGATTCCAATCGCAGCGGTAATTGGTATTCCACTGTACATCCGTGCTGAAGCTGTGATTCCACTGAGTGCAGCCCTAGTGCAAAAAGGTATGGCCTTGGGTTCAGTAATGGCATTGATCATTGGTAGTGCGGGCGCAAGTTTGACGGAAGTGATTTTGCTTAAGTCTATCTTCAAAAATCAGATGATTGCGGCTTTCCTATTCGTAATACTAAGTATGGCGATTGGTGCAGGTTACCTATACACCTTCATCTTTGGTTAATCTTAGATAACACCATCGATACGAAAATATAGCTAATAAAAAAGAGCTCACCTTGTTGAGCTCTTTTTGTTTTTAAAGGAAAGTAGCAGCGAAATATCACACAGGGTTTGGCAGTGCAGAAGAGGTGCCTTGAGTCGCGAAAGCATTGGTTGCCAACACATCGCAGTGGTGACGATTAATTGCATCGCCATAGTTGTTGGTGATACCGGGAAATTGAAAACGATACATTGGAATACCAAAGCGACGCTCTCTCTGCTGCCCGATTCGGTCTTTGCTTGTCCAAAGCAGTCGATTCTTGGCAGTGTAAGTCATGCCGTGCATTTTATTGAAGTATTCTTCGTGGCTACGCATCTGTTCGTACAACTCAATAATACGCTGTCTAGAAAAGTTCAGTGTTGAGCTGCCTTTAAGCTTGGTTCCCCATCCTGTTAATACCTTTTCCATAAAGTCTCGTGTGACGAGGCCAGGGCCTGTGAGTAACCCTGCACCTTTGCTTCCGCCAGAAGTATTGGCATTACCAACTAAGGTACCGTGTCGACCTGGCATATAGGTTGTGTAATATTGGGTTGAGCGAGATAGGCGGGGCATTCTTGCTTTGAACGCTAGAGAACGTTCGTCTTCCGCAAATACGCAAACGATCTGTTTTACGTTTTTACCAAGTGACTTGTAATCCTTGAACGCGTTCATTCCACCTGGCACAGGATCGCAAGCAAAAATGTTGACTGGGATATGGCTAAGTTCCGGGTCTTTGAGCATACGGTTTGCCAATTCAAAGCAACTGACACCACCCCGACTCCATCCAACAATGTTCACTTGGCTGATCGGTTTACTCTGGCGCTCGATCGCTATGTTTTGTTGACGAGCGGCAATACCGTGTTTTAGATCTGCGGCTAACTCTTTTGAATCTTTGAGCCAATCTTGATATTTGCGGTTGGTTACAAAAGGCCAAGCAGATTTCTCTGGACGGGATTCACTGAGCAACCCCTTAGCTCGTTTGAGGTAATCATTCTTGTCTTGTTGGTTACCGCGTATGATGTTCAATACATGGCGCATGTTGCTATCGATACCTTTGCCTTGCAGAGTCCCTCTGATCGCAGAGTATGTATCGTCCTTGCCTTGCTTTAACCATTCGTTTTGGTTTCCGCTGCCAACGCCGTCTACCTGGATATAGTCAATCATGTCTCGCCCTGTAGTATTCTTCGCCAATGTTGATATCAGCTCGCCAGACACATAGTTTTTATGGTTATTATCTTCTGAGTTGGATCCTGTTCCACAGAAGAATACGGTTAATATGCTCATCCTTTGCCTTTAACACCAATAATTAGAGATTAGAATCAGTATAGATGTTATATGAGAAATTTATAAGATTTAATGAGTTAGAGAAGCGTAGTTCCGAAAGTTGATGTAATTAGCCTGGGAAATATATCACTATTCAATTCTAGCGTACTTTTTATCTATAACTTTAAAGTCATCACTGATGGTTATGTTTTTGTATTGTCAATGTAATGATGTCGATATTTTATACCGTAAGTTAATAATTGGATTGTTTTTACATTGATATCTAGTATTTGTATAAGGTCGATCAATCCAATAGCATTCATTAATATTCAGAATGTTACGTTTATTTGACGGTGGAAGTGTCAAAATTATGGAGTTAATGAATGAGAGATAAATTAAAAATTTACTGTCTTGGTGCCCCAATCGTTGATACGGAAGACCGATTTGATATTGAACAAGTAAGTGATATTGACCAACTACCAGAGTTGTTAGGTGGTGTAGTTGTTATAAATACAGAAGCCAGTGTACAAGATGATGCATTAAGTCAACTTCATCGTTGCAGAAAGTTTTGGTCTTGGAAGATCTATGTCTTTGAAACTAGCGAATTATCAGCTTGTTTATCTGATGGATTTTTAAATCAAGAGACTATTGAAGAAGAATTGCTCCAACATAATAGAACGTTGAACAGTGTTTCTGAATCGATGGACGCTTTAGACCCTTTAATTGGGTGGTTAGGGTTAGAGCAACATCGACGACTGGTCCCTCATCGGTCCCTTGCTCTGAAATCGATATATTCATACCCTTTAGTCGACTTATATTATCCAGAGTTAAGTTCTACATATCGTTTTGTTTTGTCAGAGACCAAGCGTGATACGTTTGAATATGATGAGTTGATCAACCGAGTCCGTGTATGTTCTGACTGTGCTAGCGCTCACTTGAATTACATCGAAGTGTGCCCTTCATGTAAAGACATTGATATTACCGAGCGTGTCTCACTACATTGTTTCACCTGTGGTCATGTAGCCGAGCAAGGGCAATTTAAACGTAACCATAAACTGGAATGTCCTAAATGTTTAACTCAACTTCGTCATATCGGTGTGGATTATGATCGCCCGTTGGAGACTCATTCATGTAACGTCTGTTCTCATTCCTTTTCTGAAGCAGAGACTCTGGCTGTTTGTTTTAGTTGTGACGCCAAAAATGATGTTGCTCAGTTGGTTGTCAGAAAAATCTATTCATTAAAATTAGGTGTGCAGGGCGAGTATATATTCCGTCACGGAGTGAAATTATCTGCACCGGAACTTACGTTGCGCGGCAAAGTAGACAGTGGGTATTTTTCAAATCTCCTTGATTGGGTAAATCGTATCGCTATCCGTCATCAAGAAGAGCACCTTCTCCTAGGGCTACACCTCCCTGATTTAGCTCAATATGTATCTAAGAATGGTGATGCAAAAATGTTTGCATTGATCGAGCAAATTACTGAACGCCTTAACGGTTTGTTTCGAGACTCAGATATTTGTTGTCAGTACAAAAGTGATGTTCTTTTCGTATTTATGCCCAAAGCTAAGATGGAACACATCAATGTTTTGCGTGAAAAAATAGAAGCCCTTTGTCTACTTATTGAAGACGATGATTTCACATTGAATGTGTTCGCTTGGAGTCTTCCTGACCCTATGGTTAAAGAGGACGTAGGGGTATGGTTAGAGAGTAAGGTCGGCGAGATTTATGCTGTCGAATAGTCTCAATCTTCAACAATATTTTTGGGGGATGTTACTCGAAAATAAAGAAGCTATGGCTCATGTTGTTCCCCATGATGGTTATTATTGAACTGCCACTTTTTTTACTCGTGTTAACAGGCGTATTTCGTTGGTCTTATTCAGAGATTGATATTGAGATAACAGAATACCCGAGCATATCTTTCGTTATTACTTGTTATGGCGAAGGGGATGCAATTGGAATTACGATAGACACACTAGTTGAGCAACTGTATCCCGGAAAGATTGAAGTGTTAGCGGTAGTTGATGGTGCAGCTCAGAATGAAGATACTTATCAAGCTGCGATTCGAGGTGAGCTGAGACATCAATCAGTAAAAAATCGCAATGTTCGAGTTATACCCAAGTGGCAAAGAGGAGGAAGAGTATCAACGTTGAATGCTGGTTTAGATAATGCCACCGGCGATTTTATTATAAATGTTGATGGCGATACTTCTTTTGATAACGATATGGCACTGCAAATGATGAAGCAATTTACTGACAAGAATGTGATTGCTTCGGGTGGCGCGTTGCGTGTGAGAAATTGGCAGGACAACTTACTTACTCGTATGCAATCTTTAGAGTATATGTTGTCTATGCAAGCAGGGAAAACAGGCCTCTCAAATTGGGGAGTGCTAAATAATATTTCTGGAGCCTTTGGTGCATTTAGAAAAAATGTATTAAAACAAGTTGGAGGTTGGGATACGCATACGGCTGAAGACCTCGATTTAACGATGAGGCTTAAGCAATATAAGAAACGCTACCCAAATAATAGATTGGCTTTTGCACCAAGAGCTGTCGGTCATACTGATGTTCCTCATACCTTGAAAGGATTGGTACAGCAAAGGCTTAGGTGGGACGGAGATTTATTGTTTCTGTTTTTGAGGAAACACAATGAAGGACTAACTCCCCGTTTATTGGGTTGGGGGAACTTCATCTTCACTCTCGTTTATGGTGTCTTGCAAAATGTATTGCTGCCGATTCTAGTATCAGTATTCATGTTCTATATATTTTGGGTCTACTCAATTGATTTTGTTACTGCATTGATGATTCTAATTTACTGCGTGTATTTGTTTACCGTAATTCTATTTTTTACTGTTTACATTGGTTTAGTTTCTGAAAGGGAGAAAGAGGATCTAAGAATGGCTAAATGGCTACCCCTGTATCCTTTTTATCAGTTTTTTATGCGCTTGATTACTGCGTTCTCCATGATTAATGAATTATTTAGAAGAAGTCACGAAGAGTCGAGTATGGCTCCTTGGTGGGTATTGAAAAAAGGCAAAAGGTTTTAGCAATGAAAGTAAAGTTTCATCTGGATAAAAAAAACAAGCCTCAATCGGATGACGGTGTAAAGGTTGCTTACGGACAAGCCAAAAGAGGGGGCTATCGCTTTCGTTGGTATTTGATATTGAGCTTGGTAATAAGTCCGCTTTTATTCGTGGCTTATTTTTTCTTGAAGACAAACTTTCTCGTGATTGCTCCGGCTATTGTTACATCATATCCAGTTACTCTAACTGCTAAGGTTGCAGGCATTGTTGGGCCGATTCCGATAGAAGACGGAACTCAAGTGGATCGAGCACAGACTGCAATTCAATTGACGAATTTGGAAATTGAAGCACAGATTGAGTTTATACATGCGGAACTTTTGGGACTAAATGATGATTTACCAAGCGAAATGGAAGCATTGCACTTGAATGGTATGGCAGAAACACGTCGGAATCTAATTAAAGTACAGCAGATTCAGAAACGCTATGAAGAATATCGTAAAAAAGGTCAAGTATCTGATGTTGACTATGCGAGCATTGTAGGGATGGGTAATTCGCTAAATAATCAACTGAACCAACAAAAGCTTGATTATCACAATGCTAAATTGGCCGAAAAGGAGCGAAAGTTGGCAGGGCCTGTAAGTATGGCTAGACGATCATTAATGAAAGACCTTGCGCTCAAGCGTGTTGAAGAGCAAGAGCTTTCAATAAAGTCGCCATATGCAGGACGTGTTGTTGATATACATGTTGTCGAGGGGCAGCGTGTTTTTGAAGGCGATGAGCTTGTGACAATAGCCCAAAATAACGTTCCTCATATCGTGGCTTACTTAGACCCTAAATATTTAGAAGACGCGGTAAAAGGAGCAAATGTGTTGGTAAAGTTTCCTAACGGTAGCTCTTTTGAGGCTGAAGTGTCCGATTCGGTGGAAGTTGTTAGTAAATTACCAAGCCAGTTAGTAAGCCCGTTTGAAGGTCAGCCTGCGTATTTGAAAGTTGTATTGGACTTTATTACAGCACCGCCAGAAGAGTATTGGGTTGAAGGGATGACTGTTGAAGCTCGTTTTTAGTCACGACAGTAACTAGTTTGAATAGTAAAATGGAGCTATGAACGCTCCATTTTTTTAGCATTCCTGTGGTTTAGAAACCGCGAATATCAAGCTCATTGTTGATCAACACGACGCACTGAGAAGCGAACAGCATGTTTGGACCTAAACTGATTTTCTCTGTACCCAGACGCTTTAAGCTGTTGTAGCTTTTCTTCGGCATAGGGATGTGGTCAGTGAGAAGGAAACATGGGTTTTCAGCAATCTCTGCATCACGGATAAAGTCACCTTTCTTATCCATCATGTACAGCTGGTGGTCTTCAGCTAGCTCTTTAACCAGCTTTTCAAAACTCATAGTACGAACAGTGATGCCCGGCTCAACCTGACGCGTCTGTTCTTTAGTCATACCTTGAGAAGCGTCAACCGCTCTTACTACCGCTGATAACAATGCAGACTCGTGGAAGCCACCAATGTTGGTGATCTCGTTTGAATCGAATGTAATCGTACGTGAAAAGTCTTTAGTACTTTCTAATACAAGGTGCACGGTGACATTCTCACGGTGAGATTGAGCAACGAAGATCGTGTTCATCAGAGTATGAGCCAGAATCTCAGTATGAGCATCTTGCCCAACACCTTCTAAGATAAGCTTGCTCTCTGTAGGGGCTGCGCGAGCGCGTAATACGAATGAACGCATGGAATGTACCTTGTCAGTATGTGATAAAGCGAAACGGCCTTATCAACATGAATTGATGAATAACCAAAATTGTGGCGGTATGTAACTCTTTTCTATTAATGAAGTCAAATAGAGTTGCGTATAGTGACAACAAGAAGAACTCTGCTTATTAAATAGATAACGACCACATTACAAGATGGTTAAGGTTGAAGCGACCCAATGTTAACGTAGATAGTATGTGCAAATTATTAGGTAGCTTGCAAAAGGAAGTAGTCAATGAAGTTACAGAAGATCAATAAAGAAGAATATAGAAAGAAGATGAACCTGTTATTGGTTTCATTGGTTGGTTCACTCGCCGTGTTCGCCATTGTATTCGGAACCATACTGATTGAACTATTCGGTTCAGGACAATCAATCGCGGGTGAATCGACAGGTAATTTCCACTTGAACGTATTAGGTGTGATCTTATCTGTTGCATTGAATGCATTTATCGCGAATCGTGTGAAAGGGCATGATTACTTCAAAGAAGCGCTTTATGTATGGAACCTTAAACAAATCCATAATCAAATCTATCGTAAGCTCAAGCGTATTCAACCCAAAGCTGAACAAGGCGACCGAGACGCACTGACCATACTTTACTTCTATTACACCACGCAAAAACAGGTATACGACCTAGACAACAACACATTGACGATAAAAACAGTTCAGCAATCGCTAGATAAGATCTTAGAATTGAGCGAGAGATGGAGTATTGAACTAGATATAGAGGCTTTTTCGAAAGATCTAATCGCAAAGTTTTAAGTAATATGCCCATTATTGTATGAGCTTTGAGCGACGAAAGAGCCTTTTGACGCAAAAGTAGCCACTTAAGAAGGTTTTTTGAATTTTTATCAAAAAAGGGGTTGCCATGTTTTCGATGATCTCTATAATGCCGCCTCACTGACACGGCAGACGCCACAAGGCTTGAGCAGTAATCAGTAAGACGGAAAGTTCGAAAGAAATTAATTTTAAAAAGTGTTTGACACTTAAGATTAAATCGCTAGAATTCACGTCCGCTTTCAAAGGTTTCTTTGTAAAAAGAAAGTTTTGAGAAGCAAAGCTCTTTAACAATTTAAACCTATCAATCTGTGTGGGCACTCGTTGATGAATATCACCAAGTTTGTTTTCGCTTTTTAAAAGCAAAGGCAAATGTGAAACTTAGGTTTCAACTTGATTTCAATGAACTGAGTGACCAATTCGAATCGTAAGATTCGGCACAGTCAATTCAACATTACTATGTAATGTAATCAGTATTCATTGAGTCACAAAATCTTAAATTGAAGAGTTTG
>NZ_JAPPTH010000028.1:0-65942 GCF_027587015.1 Vibrio sp. Makdt | reverse complement strand
AAAACTGAGTTTCTGCGGCTTTTTTAATTCTTAGTACTAATTCAGGTTAAATAGAAGCTAAGTTAGCAATCTTGAAGAACAATAGCGTCCTTCTAAAACGGTAACTCGACCTGCATCATCAAATCGGCATCTCTTGAATCATGCCAACGATAATCAAAGCGCATACGAGGTTGCCCTTCTACTTTCTCTCCGAAGCCAATGCTTAATTGCAAACCATGGTTCAGTAGCCACTCTTCAGTAGACATATCATATTGCGCATCTTCTAAGTCTTCAGGAAACCACATCCCTAAGCCAACATAATTTGACTCAAGGCTTTGAGTTAACAGTGGTGCATCTTTGGTTTGAAGTACCCAGTCAGACCAATAGTCAGGTGTGCTCTCGGCTTCGTCTTCACTCATACCAGTGATTTCCAGCATGCGCTCACCAAAAGACTCAATGCTTGTAGAAAGATCTAGACAGCTATTCTCATCATCAGAAGTCAGCATGATTGAATCTAAGCTAAAAAAGTCACATTCAGCCTGTGCAGGTAAACTGCATGCTGCAATGATCATCGTCGCTGGTATCGCGCGCTTTAGCATAGTCATCAGACCTCTTGAATTAGTGAATCTACATTATTGTATACAGTCTGCTATCTTGCAACATCTTTGTAACTGACTTTGTACTCAGTTTTGATACATCGCTTCCACTTATCAATGCATTACGAATGTCTGTGCTGCGGATCTTCACTTTCTCTGGACAAGCCATTACAGACCATCGCTCGGTAATCTCATCTGATTTATAGAAAGATGAGAACTTGAAGAAGTTGTCCGGCCCAATCACAAACGTAAGTTCAGCGTCACCATGTAACTTTTGTAATTCACTGAGTACAGCATAAGTTGTCACACTTTCACCGGGTGTGAACAAACTCTTTTCGATCAATGATAGTTCAACTTGATCCAATGAAAGATCACTAATAAATGCGTTAACTAACTGACATCTCGTATCAAAGTCTAGCATCTCTTTTCCCCAAGCATGGGCAATACTTGGTACCAGAAGAATCTTGTCGAAATGAGCCAGTGAATCAATCACACTTTTATGCCCTAAGCTCGGCGGATTAAACGCACTACCGAAAATGGCTAATTTTTCCATTATTAATTGCTGCCTTCTCTTTCTAAGCTTGTGCAAAGAGGTTTTTAAATCGAATGATTTAGGTATGATAACACTAGATTTTTAATTTGCTTGCAGGAAAGGAATACGAATGGAACAGTTAATTCGTGACGAAATGCGCGTACTACCTTCAATTGACCCTCACTTCGAAGTGACTCGTCGTGTGGACTTTATCAAAACGAAACTTCAGCAGTCAGGCTGCAAGTCCCTGATCCTTGGTATCAGTGGTGGCGTAGACTCGACTACCTGTGGTCGTCTAGCACAACTGGCTGTTGACAGCTTGAATGAAAACTCTGGCAGCAACGACTACCAATTCATCGCAGTTCGCCTACCTTACGGTGAGCAAAAGGATGAAGATGAAGCACAACTTGCTCTCTCTTTTATCCAGCCTTCTCAATCAGTTTCTGTGAACATTAAAGCAGGTGTTGATGGACTTCACGCGGCTTCTCACGTTGCACTTGAAGGAACGGGTCTACTACCAACAAACTCTGCGAAGATCGACTTTGTAAAAGGTAACGTAAAAGCTCGAGCTCGTATGATCGCGCAGTACGAAATCGCAGGTTATGTAGGTGGTCTTGTGATTGGTACTGATCACTCAGCAGAAAACATTACTGGCTTCTACACCAAACACGGTGACGGTGCCTGTGATTTAGCGCCTTTGTTTGGCTTGAACAAGCGTCAAGTTCGTGAACTTGCAGCAACGCTAGGTGCGCCAGAGTTATTGGTTAAGAAAGTTCCTACTGCCGACCTAGAAGAGCTTGATCCACAGAAAGCCGACGAAGCAGCATTGAACCTTTCTTACGACCAAATCGATGATTTCCTTGAAGGTAAAGAAGTCCCTCAAGATGTGTCAGACCGCTTAGTAAGCATCTACAAAGCAACACAGCACAAGCGTCAACCAATTCCAACAATCTACGATTAATGCTTTAAGTTAATCTCAATTAAAAAGGCCGGAAGTTCAACTTCCGGCCTTTTCTATTTTATGAAGGGAGTGACTTAATTAGCCATTAATCCACAACTTCGATATCGGTTTGAGGCACACTGCAACATGCTAAAATCTGGCCCATGTTACGTTCGTGCTCCTGCAGCGCAGGTACATCCGGTTGATGAACTTGCCCAGACTCAAGGGTCACTTTACAAGCACCACAAAAACCCGCTCGACAGCTTGATGCAATAGATACACCCGCCGACTCAGCTTGCTCTAGTAAGGTAGACTGGTTATTGCCTTCGAATAGATAGCCATTAACACTTAGCTGCAGCTGCTTAACTGGCTCTTCCGTTGATTGTGCGACACCAAATGCTTCTTGATGATAATGCTGAGGATTTAGACCCATTTGAATCAGTAGTTTCTTTGCATTATCCATAAAGCCATCAGGACCACACACAAAAGCTTGGCGTTTATGAAGCGCTTCAATTTTCGCGACATGTGACACGCTCAAACGACCAGACAAACCATCCCACTCTTTCGTTGGTTGGCTCAATGAATAGATCACACTTAAGCCCTCGTGCTCTTTGGCGATCTGGTCAATCTCAGCTTGATAAGGAATATCTTCTTCGCTGCTGCATTGATGATAGAAAACCACATCATTAACCTGACCATGGTCTGCTAAATAGCGAAGCATCGACAGCATAGGCGTGATACCGCTACCCGCAGAAAGCAATAATAATGGGTGCGTTGGGTTCTCTTCTAAATAGAAAGCACCATCTGGGTTTTGCGCGACTAAGGTATCGCCAACTTGGAAATGGTCGTTCAACCAGTTGGAGATCTTGCCATCATTGACGCGCTTCACTGAAATCGCTAAACGACCAGCGCGAGATGGGCTTGAAGATAGCGTATAACGACGAGACACTTTTTCACCATCAATAACCATTTCAATCGGCAGATGCTGACCTGGTTGGTAACTTGGTAAAGAGTGGTTCTCTTTCGCTGGCTCTAACCAAAATGTCGTAAAGTCTCGAGCGATCTCTTCACGCTCGACGCAAGTTAAATGCAGCGACTCTACCCATGTGTCTTCGTAATGCTCTTTTTCTTTAGTTTCGAGTACTTCAACCACATCACCCGCTCTGACTAAGCCTTCGTTCTTAGCAACTAGGTTCTGACCAAAGAACACACCACCACGATCATTGGCTCTGAATTTAGAGAAGGTATTCAGTGGCTCTTTTGTCGCTCTTAACTCACCACTGTTAACATCAACCGTGGTTAGAATACAACGTTCACAAGGCTTCACCGCCTCGAATTCAACCTCACCAATTCGAATGCGCTTCCAACCATCTTCAGCAAACGCTTCAGTGTTTGAGACCACGAAGTTGGTACGGAACTGATCCATGGAATGCGTTTCAGGACTACGGCGATTCAACTCATCAAGCGAAGCTTGGCTGATGATCAACATCGGGTAACCGTCGGCAAAACTCACGTTATGGCCCAACTTTTCACGAACACGATTCGATTGTTCACCAGAGAAAAGCAGCTCAACACGCACACCCAATACATCACTAAACCAATCATCCGCTTCGTCACACGTTGTGTAGGCTGTGAAGCTATCTTTCCACACTGTTGCTGGTGCTTCTTGCATCTTAAAGTTCGCATACTTAAGGCGCAGTGGCTCTTTACCTTCATAAGTAAAAATCAAACCATCTGGCAGCAAGCTGGAAGACACTTTAACCATTTTCGGATATTTACGCGCCGTAACCATTGAGCCGTCAGCCAATGCCAGCATGAAACGTCTGTCAAAAGTGAGACCTTGTTTTTCAACCCAAGCAGAAGAAAGCGCGATGCCGCCCACTGACTTAACTGGAAACACATTGATTTGAGATAAGGAAGGAGCTTGCTCTGAAGCCTTTCGATCTAGAGGTGACTGCGACATAACGATTCCAATGTTTTGTAGTTTGTCCCAATGCTAACAAATGGTTATAAATAGATAAACTGGCAGCCATTAAACACTTGATACTAAGCGAATATCTTGAGATGTTTAAACGACTGTCTTCTACACATAAAGACAGCAATGCATTAACACTCTCCAGACCTTCTATACTGTGAATACCGTTAGTGCATTGAACTTTCATTGAATAAAAAGGATTTATCATGAACAAACTCGTCATTATCATTTTATGTGTACTGCTTCCTCCTTTGGGTGTGTTTTTCGCACGAGGTGCAGGCAAAGACCTTTTGATCAACATCATCCTCACTTTCTTCTTCTGGGTCCCGGGCATGATCCACGGGTTGTGGGTAGCGACTCGATAATCCCTCTTCAAAAATAAATACCGAATAAAATACGCAGAAAAACAAGCTCCTAACCCTGAAGAGTTAAAAATAGGATGAAATGAAAGTGCTTTTCCACTATCATCCTGTCGCCTAAACGTAAGCGATTGCTTTCACAGATTTCGCCGAGTTTAGGCTCCAACTACATAACACTTCAAATGGTGGGAGCCTTCAATGACACAACTTACGATTACTCGTCCTGACGACTGGCACGTTCATCTACGCGATGGCGAAGTATTAAAAGATACAGTGCGCGATATCAGCCGCTACAATGGTCGAGCGTTAATCATGCCAAATACCATCCCACCGGTAACTGATACCGAAATGGCTCTAGCTTACCGTGAGCGCATCATGGCAGAGCAACCAAGCGAGCAGTTCCAGCCTCTAATGGCACTTTACCTGACAGACAACACAACACCTGATGAAATTCGCAAAGCGAAAGAATCTGGTGCTGTTGTAGCTGCAAAGCTTTACCCAGCTGGCGCAACAACCAACTCTGACTCAGGTGTCACCTCTGCGAAGAATATCTACCACGTACTAGAAGCTATGCAAGAAGTTGGCATGCTACTTTTGGTACACGGCGAAGTAACCACTCACGATGTTGATATCTTTGACCGTGAGAAAGAGTTCCTAGACACCGTTCTTGCGCCAATCGTGAATGACTTCCCTAACCTAAAAATCGTTCTAGAGCACATCACGACTGCAGATGCTGCGAACTTCGTAAAGAACGCGAACGACAACGTTGCCGCGACAATCACAGCTCACCACTTGCTTTACAACCGTAACCACATGCTGGTTGGCGGCATTAAGCCACACTTCTACTGCCTACCAATCCTTAAACGCAACACTCACCAAAAAGCGCTAATTGAAGCAGCGACAAGCGGCAGCAAAAAGTTCTTCTTAGGTACAGACTCAGCACCACACGCAAAAGGCGCAAAAGAGTCAGCATGTGGCTGTGCGGGTTCTTACACAGCACACGCAGCTGTTGAACTGTACGCAGAAGTGTTCGAATTAGAAGGCAAGATTGATAACCTAGAAGCGTTCGCAAGCCACAACGGCCCAGACTTCTACGGCATCCCACGTAACACAGACACCATCACTCTAGTCAAAGAAGAGTGGAACGTTGCTGCAACCATGCCATTTGGTTCAGACATCGTTGTGCCAATTCGTGGCGGCGAGACGATCGCTTGGTCAGTAAAATAAGCACTCGCAAGGCAAAGTAAATACGTTGTAGATACCTCGTAAATACTTCACTTCAACTAAAAAGGGTCACCAGATTATGGTGACCCTTTTATTATGTATGAAAGGAACGCTCTAAGACGTTGTTTAAGCCCTACTTGCCGCGAACCTTCTCTACCACACTCCAAACCGCGACAACAAGTAACCCTGCCACTACACCAATCACGCCATTCAACAAAGTGGGAACAACTGCAGTAGCAATCGTATGTCCGCTGAAGTCCATGATGATAGGCTCAATCAAATGATGAATTGCGGGAACGTTATGAACCACGATACCACCGCCAACCAAGAACATGGCAGCCGTCCCGACAACAGCAAGCATCTTCATTAGCTTTGGCGCAAAGGAAACAAGCCCATTGCCAAGCTTTTCTTTTACTGCGCTACCGTCAGATGTACGTTGAAGATAGAAACCTAAGTCATCTAACTTAACGATCCCTGCAACCAAGCCATAGACGCCAATCGTCATCACTACAGCAATCAAGCTCACGACAATAATCTGGGTCAAGATGCTGGTCCCCGTCACGGTACCCAGAGCAATCACAATGATTTCTGCGGATAAGATGAAGTCGGTACGAATTGCGCCTTTAACCTTTCTCTTCTCATAGTCCTCAATGGATTCACCGGCTTTACCTTCATCTCCATTGTCACGCTCTTGGTGAGCATGCGGAAAGAACTTTTCTAAGATCTTCTCAGCCCCTTCAAAGCAAAGAAATAAACCACCAATAAGAAGCAGTGGCATGATCAACCAAGGAATAAACGCACTGATCAATAAGGCAGCAGGTACAAGAATCAACTTGTTCTTAAATGAGCCTTTTGCAACCGCCCACACCACGGGGATTTCTCGTTCAGCAGAAACACCCGAAACCTGCTGCGCGTTAAGTGCTAAATCATCGCCCAATACACCTGCGGTTTTCTTCGCTGCAACCTTAGACATCAGTGCAACATCATCTAGCACTGTGGCTATGTCGTCTAACAGTGTGAGTAAACTTGCTCCAGCCATTTTATTGTCTCTTTTAAAGGATTGAACAACAGATAAAATGTAACACTATCAATTCACTCATCAAAGTTATGAGTCTGTAAAAAATAAAGTCACAAACTGTGTTTTCTATTGCCGTCTCAGCGAGACAGGACTAGTCTGTCTGCATCTTTCACGAACATAAAAGAAAAAGTATAGATGAAAAGTGAATACAACTACCCTATCGGTGAACCTGGAAAAAAATGGCAAGAAGCAGAACGTCAAGCATGGTTTGCTCAAAGAACCGTTAAGCGCGAATATCAGCAAGAAGTCGTTCCTAAAATCCAAGCATTAGCAGACCGCTTTGATATCGAGCAATACGGCGCTCTAAGCTACGATGAAGCTCGTTTCCCGCTTTTTGCAATCAAGAGCAAAAACTGGGATACATCAAAACCAACTGTTCTGGTAACCGGCGGTGTTCACGGTTATGAGACAAGTGGTGTGCACGGTGCGATCAAGTTCGCAGATACTCAAGCAGAGAAATACGCAGCGCATTTCAACGTAGTGGTTGCACCTTGTGTCAGCCCTTGGGGTTACGAAGTCATCAACCGCTGGAACCCAAATGCCGTTGATCCAAACCGTTCTTTCTATGAAGGTACCCCTGCTGAAGAATCAGCAAACTTACGTGCATTAGTGGCGTCTCTACCAGAGGTACTGGTTCACGTTGATCTACACGAAACAACAGATTCTGATGAAACTGAATTCCGCCCGGCACTTGCAGCTCGTGACGGTATTGAGTACATCGAAGGTATGATTCCAGATGGTTTCTACACAGTCGGTGACACTGAAAACCCTCAGCCAGAATTCCAAGCGGCTGTCATTACTTCAGTTGAAAAAGTAACCCACATCGCACCAGCAGATGCAGACGGCAAGATCATTGGATCAGAGGTGACGCAGCACGGTGTGATTAACTACCCAATGAAAGAGCTTGGCCTTTGTGGCGGCGTAACCAACTGCAAGTACGGGACAACGACAGAAGTTTACCCAGACAGCGACAAAGTAACGGATGAAGAGTGTAACGACGCACAAGTTGCAGCTGTCGTTGGTGCTTTAGATTACGTAATTCAACACGAGCTAAAGGCGTAAGCGAATAATTTATCTCTAGAGAACTAGAATAAAGTTGAGAAAAGCCACAAGTGACGAATCATTTTGCGGCTTTTTAGTATCTAGGTTCTCGCTTTTCTTAGCGACGATCGGTCTGATTAGTGACTATAGGTCGTCACCAAACACCAGCATACACAACTGTTCAAACTCTTCTTCTTTACCTGAGAATAAGTCGTCGATTACGGCAGAGCGCTTTTGACCTGATTGCATACGCTTCTTCGCTTCGCGCATTACCATGACTAAGGTGTGCTCTTGTGGCAGGTTAGAGTCATCAATGTTCCACTGATTGAATCGTTGAGACAACGCACTTTCACAAAGCAGTGGTTTGAATGCCAACACTTCTTGCTTGAGTACAGAGAGCATATCTTTACACGCTTGCTCGGTATTGTTCGCACCTGAAGCTCGGCCGTGAGTCAGCTCTAGTTTCTCTAGCAACGCCAAAGAGAGGTTAGTTTGCGTGATGTAACCAGCTTGGCGCGGGAAGGCTTCTGTCAGTCGCACTGAGAAATCGACACGGCTAACTTGAGTGTTTGGGAAGTAAGTCAACGAAGTTAAGCAGTCAAAGGGAATCCAAACGCTTTGGCCAGGTTCAACAGCGTACTCTTGCTTACCCAGTTTGATCAAAACCAAGCCACTTTGAACCGATACAAGGCTATGTTTTAGTACTTTCTTGCGTGGTGTGATCACCAAGTGTGAAAAGTAAGCCGATGTATATTCAATAGCGAAGTTCATAGATAGTACCTTAATTTTGGGGCGTCAAGATTACCGTTAATCTTAAAGAATGCCAACAATAACAGGGGATTTTCACTGTTTCTGGTCTGACCTTGTCAAAAGTATGGGCTCTGTAGCTGCGAGAAGTCAAAACAACGCGTAGAATGAGCCAGCTTTTTATTATATGAATGAAAAAATGACCTCTCCAACCGATCCATATGTTGATATTCGTCCTTACGGCGATGATGAAATTCCAGCGGCACTAAACCGTCTTATTAATGATGAAGAGTTCATCAGTGCGATTCTGAACTACCGTTTTTCAAATCACGCAGCTTGGTTCCAAGCATTAATGAGCCCAATTCTACGTGTTTACTTAAAAATGAAGTGGAGCAAGCTGACTAGCGTTGAATCCATTCAGATTGAAGTGAAAAAGTACTTACGTGACACGCTAGCGAACACCACAAACGGTGTGACGTACACAGGCTTAGAGTCATTGGATGTGAATCAAGCATACTTGTTTGTATCAAACCATCGTGACATTGCTATGGATCCAGCGTTGGTGAACTACGCATTACATCAACAGAATCACCAAACTTGTCGCATTGCGATCGGTGATAACCTTCTGAAGAAGCCGTGTGCGACAGAGTTGATGCGCTTGAATAAGAGCTTTATCGTTAAGCGCTCGCTTAAAGGGCCGCGTGAAATGATGAAAGCGTTAGGCCAGCTCTCTTCTTACATTAAGCACTCTTTAGATACTGGTAACTCTATCTGGATCGCTCAGAAAGAAGGCCGTGCAAAAGACGGTAATGACTTCACTGATCCTGCCATCCTTAAAATGTTTCATGTTGAAGGACGTAAGCAGAAGCTGGCGTTCCCTGAATACGTGAAGTCACTGAAGATTGTCCCTGTCTCTATCTCATATGAGAATGATCCTTGTGATATGGCTAAAGCGATCGAGCTGTTTGAAAAAGATGTAAACGGCAGTTACGAAAAAGGCGAATTTGAAGATATCGAGAGCATTATCCAAGGTATCGTGGGCAATAAAGGGCGCATCCACGTTGGATTTGGTCAGGTTATCGATCAAGACTTTGAGACTCCAGAAGCATTGGCTGAAGAGATTGACCGTCAGATCCATGATAACTACAAGCTGTTCCCTGTAAACCTGCTGGCGGCAGAGAAAGAAGATGACTCGATCACAGCTACGGTTAAGAAAGAGTTCGAAGACAAGCTAGCAACGTTGCCAAAAGGTGCGCGTCAGTACTTGATCGACAGCTACGCGAACCCAGTGAAGAACATTGGTTAACGAAGATTTCGCTTAATTGATTGAATTGAAAAAGGAGCCTTGAGCTCCTTTTTTGTTTTTTACTTATACTTTTTGATGGTAAGAGGCTAAGCCACAGGCAAGGCTAGCGCGCCACTGCACCGCCAAGTTCTAAATTTGTTGGCCAAGTCGTGACGGTGTTGCCACCTAAATAGATATTGCCTTTCACCGTCATCGTTTCTGGGAATGCAGTAATTGCTGAGCCGCCGATATACAGGTCACCATCAATCACAATGCCATTCGGCAGTTCGGTTAAAGGGGTGCGAATCACACTGAGGTCGCCTCTCACTCGCAGGCCGTTGGGCAGCCTTTGCAATGGAGTGTCAGTGAAATTAATGAACCCGCCGACTCTTACGCCTTTAGGCCAGCTGGTGATTTTGCTCCCCATGAAGTCGGCGTAGCCTTTGATTTTTACACCACTTGCTACTCTGGTTAGCTGACTATTAGAAGCCTTGAGGCTGCCGTTAACATCAAGCCCTTTAGGTAAACGTGTGATCGGGGTGTTTTCGATATTAAGATTACCATCGACCACTAAACCGGTTGGAAGCGCTGTGTAAGGCTTATTTCGGAGATATAAGTTTCCGTAATTGTCCAGATGGTTCAATATTTGATAGTGATCGATTGGTTCTGCACTGACATTTGTTATGGTTAAAGAACCAATAATAAGTGCAATTATTCTGAGCATAACAGGCTTCTTATTACGATAGACGTTAACACTATAATGGAAAAATTATTCTCGCACAGTGTTTTACCCATTTGGCGGTAGATAAAATAGAAATCGTTTGGCTAATCAGAAATTCAGCGACAATGGCAGGTAAATGGATGACTAGAGTAAATATACAAATAATTAAGAGCGTCTTGGTAGCAAGTGCAATGTTTTGCTCAATGCCTGCCAATGCGAATAAAGTAATTTCAACGCCGGGGAAGGCTGCGGTGGTCGTTACTCAAAGCGGTCAACAGCAACGAGTTTGTTATTACGATGACAAGGCATACAGTATTGGAGCGGTACTCGAAGTCTCTGGTGTTGTGATTCAGTGTGCTGCGGAAAACGATTTTGAAACGAATGGGGCACTTGCTTGGATACAAATAAAAAAAGACGAGTAATTTTACTCGTCTTTATATAAGAGCTTAAATGCTTATATTAACGCGCTAGAGAGCGAGTCTTAAGTTCGAAAATAATCTTTTCTGCGCTTACTTCGAACTTGAAGCGTGCATGCAATTCAGTACTTTCTTCGGTCATTTCTGACGCTTCATACTCAACATTGCTAGATACTTGCTTTGCTAGCTCTACGTACTTTGCAAATTCAGTTTCAATTAGGGCTTTTGAGTTACCGTAAACCGTTACCTCAGCAACATCGTCGCCTTCTTTGATGATGAACCCGATTTCGCCCGCGCAGCCGCAAGCTTCACATACGTCGTTGTTACCAATATCTTGGCTCATAAATAATCCTCTTACAAAATCTGAGGTTATTCTAACGAGCAATTTGAACTGTATCTACAAAAATTAAAATCTTTGAACTAATTTGTACTGGTATGCTATGTTGTTTGTTGTGGGATTAAATGAATATGTACATTTGCGCCGACAAATATGTATGTGATCTATCTCATGTTTTGTTGAAAAGCAGTGTCATTAATTTGTTAGAATATCATTCAGTTAGTTGCGTCGTGACTAATTTTATAAGACTATCTATTGCTTGATAGGTATTTATACAATGAATTTATTGTTGGGTATTTGATATTCTAAGTAGTTATTTTAGATTAACCACTTAGAGCGGTAAGGTTACTTTCGAAGAATAATTAGACAAAGTGCCCAAAGAGGCAGCACTGTAAAGTTGTTTATGCGAAGTACTGGCGGGTATTTTAATGGAAATACTTGCGAAAAAATGCCTTGCTCACATAATGCTGATAACAATTTTCATTCTGACTTCATTTGATTGAGTTAGATGGATTTACAAAGAGAAGAGCCTGAATATGCCAAAGCGTAGTAAAGAAGATACAGAAATCACAATCCAGAAGATCATGGATGCCGTTGTAGACCAGTTACTAAGGTTGGGTTACGACAAGATGTCATACACGACGTTGAGTCAGCAAACGGGCGTTTCTCGTACAGGTATAAGCCACCACTTTCCAAAGAAAACAGATTTCACAGCTGCTCTAGACGGTCGAATCTTTAAGATGTTCATGGAGCACATTGATTTCGAAAATGGTCTTGATGCATTTTCAGCTAGCTGGGTTAAAGCGCTTGAAGACGCGGAGTTCCTAGCAATCTTACGTTTACTTTTCCATCATATCGTTACTGCTGAAAGCGCGCACGAATTTGCGGCGAACGGTATTGATCGTCTTTACAAGCTGACCGAGACTCAGTTTGGCGATACAAGCGGTAAAGAACTTGAGTGGTTGATTGGTAAATCATTGATTCGTATGAGCCAATAATCAACGCATTCTGAAAGAAGCTCCTACGGGAGCTTTTTTTGTGCCTATCGTTTGTACTCTTGTTCTTTTTCCATCGTACTCACCGCGCTTTCTTTATCTGATTTCTTTGTATCCAAGGTCGTTATTTCTTTTCTTTTTAACCGTTTACATTCATGCCCTTCCTTCGCCCTTACTGTGAAAAGCTAAGCAACCCTAATTGATAATGTTCACTTATAGAGCCTCAAGCGCTCTTAGTGAGGCGTTTTGGAGTTCATTGCTATGGTTGCTAATAAAATTGAGTTTAAGGCGAGAGAGAAGCTATGAGCCAATAAAACAGCCTCGATAAAATCGAGGCTTATAGTGACTTAATTGTTATTAGGAGAGGGTGCTCAAAATGAGCAGGATCTAAATCGAGTTTATTGTGCGGGGTGTACCTGAGGAAAGCTCATCGTCGGGTGCTTTTCTACGATGCTTTTATATCCATAAACATCTTCAATCATTGACGGCTTGAGCGCTTCCCAAGGGCTGCCATCACACACTAAATTGCCATCTTTCAATACCACCAATCGGTCGGAATACTGAGCGGCTAAGTTTAGATCGTGCAACACCACGATAACGGCTGCATTATGATTGTCTGCAAGTTCTCTCGCGATCTTTAGCGTGTTGTGCTGGTGGGCAAGATCCAATGCAGAGGTGGGTTCATCAAGCATTAAGATGCATTGATCGCCTGAGTGGTGGAGCTGAGTGAGTACTCGAGCCAAGTGAACTCTCTGCTTTTCACCGCCAGACAGAGAAGGGTAGAGCCTCTCTCCTAAGTGGGATACATCGGCGATGTCCATCTTTTGATTCGCGATGTTGGTCAGCGTCTTGTTTGACTCTTGCAGTGGAATGCCACCAAGCTCAACAACTTCGTGTGCCAGAAATGGGAAGGTCAACGTGCTGTGTTGAGGAAGCATAGCGAGATGTTTCGCCAACTTATGTGAAGGCCATTTGTCTTTAGCATGCCCAAAATATTGAATGTCGCCGGTACTGGATATCTCTTGGCATAAGGCTTTGAGCAGTGTGCTTTTGCCTGCTCCATTTGGGCCCAGCAGTGTGGTTACCTTTCCTGCTTCAATCTCTATGGATACACTATCTAGTATCTTTTTGCTGCCGAACTTTACTTCAATATCGGTCGCTTTTAACGCTGCAGGAAACATTAAAGGATTCTCCCTTTCTGTTGGAATAGTAGGTACAAGAAGAAGGGCGCGCCAATAATCGCAGTGACAATACCTACTGGTAGTTCTGCTGGGGCAAGAGCAACGCGTGAGAACATGTCTGCAGCCGTTAGTAGCAATGCGCCTAGAACCGCTGACAGAGGAAGCAGAACTCGATGATCAGGACCCGCCAGCATGCGGCCTAAATGTGGGATAACCAGTCCGATAAATCCAATCATGCCAGACAGGCTTACTGTGATACCCACACCTGCTGCCGTCAGTAGAATCAGCTGTCGTTTCAGTTTTTGAACTGGAATGCCTAGGTGTTGCGCTTCTGATTCACCAAGGAGTAGGGCATTCAAAGACATTGCTTGGCGGTAGAAAACGACGAATAGCCCAACGAGGGTGACAGCAGCGAGCAAGATACCCGACCACTTGGCACCTGCCAGAGAACCCATCGACCATAGCGACAGATCACGTAGCATTTGATCATCTGCGATGAAGTTTAAGAAGCCAATCCCTGCACCTGAAAGTGCGCTGATCGCCACACCTGCCAATAGCATGATAGTCACTGAGGTGCCGAATTTGCCAGTACCAAGTTTGTAAACCAGCAATGTGGTTAGAGCGCCACCCAAAAAGGCAAATACAGGCACTGCGGCAAAGTTCATGAATGCCGGGTATTGAAGTGAAAGCTCAGAAAACAAAACAATCGCCAATGCTGCACCTAATGCTGCGCCCGCAGACACACCGATGATGCCAGGTTCTGCAAGTGGGTTACGAAATAGCCCCTGCATGACAGCACCGCATAGTGCGAGAATGGCACCAATTAGCATGCATAGTATGGTTCTAGGTAGTCGAATTTCTTGAATGACTAAATTGATGTGAGGCGCTAAGTCATTGTTTGGACGAATTAAGCTTGTTGCGCTGTCCATTAAACTAATATTCATTGGCCCAACAGTGATTGAGTACAGCGCGACAAAGGCTAGGGTTGCACCTAGGCCTAACATCGTTGTTTTTAGGGGGACGGATCGTAGCAACATAAAGGGCCTCTATGTCTATTGCTAGCCAGAAAGCTCATCATCAACATGGTTCTATAGGGTTGGTGATGGAGCTAGGCTACAGCAATAGTTGGAATAGGTAGTCGAGTTATAGCGGATAGATAAGTGCGTTTAGTCGCTTTGCTTCTGAAAGGCTTTCCAGACCAAGTCCGCCCACTAAAGCGCTGCCATTTACAGTGATGATTTGCTTGTTCATACCTGCAGGGGTTGCCGCTAACATAGGTAACGACTTAAGAATCGCATCAGCGCCGCCCATTTTTTGGTAACTGCGGCCGCTCACTAAAATGACATCAGGTTGCATCTCGACAAGCGATTCCATTGATAGTGGTTTATAAGATGTAAGGCTTTGAGCGGCTGGGTTGATACCGCCAGCCAACTCAATGATCGTATTTGGTGATGTTTCACCGCCAGCAACGTTCGCAGGGCGACCTTCGTGCAGCAATAGGAACAGTACTTTCTTTGCTTCATTCTTCGGTACTTGATTTGCTTTTAGTGCAGCAATCTTTTGATTCACATCGGCTTTGACTTGTTGTGAGTGATCTTCGGTGTGTGTGATCTTTGCGATTTGGTCGATACGTTTTAGTAGCCCTTCAACGTTAGCCTCGGTGTTCACGATTTCGACATCGACGCCCGCAGATTTCAGTTGAGAGATCGCGTTGTCCGGTCCCATCTCATCAGAACCAATCAGTGTGGTGGGCTCTAGAGCAAGCAAACCTTCCGCAGACAGGTTTCTGTGGTAGCCGATCTTAGGCAGTTTTTCAGATTGAGGGAAACGACTGGTCACATCAATGCCAACCAATTGTTCTTCTGCGCCAAGCGCTAAAACTAATTCTGTAACGGCGCTGCCAGCACTGATGATTCGCGGTTGTTCAATGTCGTTAGCCATTGCGGTTGGCGCAGTCAATGCCAGGCTCATAGCGGCCACTGAAAGGAGGTGTGTCTTGGTCTTTAATTTATTGAGCACGTTTAAGTTATTCATAATAAGTTCTTTATATCTTTTTGTATCGCGAAGAAACTCAGTGAGCAGTCCGTTCGCATGTGAGTTCTAATCAATAGAGAGGTTCAGATCCGACTACTTGGTCTTAGTTACTAGGAGCCAAATCTTCTGAATATCGCGTGTCGCTCTAGCCATCGTCAGTGAGTAATTGAGTTGCAGGAATTCCATTCTCTTGAAGGAAAGACAGCAGTTTCACTAGGTTCTCCACGTTGGCGGCTTTATCCGCGCCAATGATGATCGGCTTTTTATCTGTTGAGCCTGTCTCTTCTAACAAGGCAATCTTGAAGTTTTCCCAGTCAATGTATTCTTTTCCGTTGATAGCCCAGTAAGGTTCATGGTCTAAGATATTGACGCTAATCGAATCTTTGTGGACCTCTGAAACGTTTTTGACGTCCGAACTTGGTAGGTCAACTTCGAGTGATTCCAGCTTTACCGATGCCGTAAGCAGTAGAAAAACCATCACGATAAAAATGATGTCGAGCAGCGGCGTTAAGTCTGGAGTTAGGCTCTGCGTATGGGATGAGTTTGGCGTTTTAATCATGCTTGGCTCACATTACCTACAGAGGCTTGGCTTGCAGACGTATGATTTACATCGCCAGACTGGTTTGTTTGAATAGACATGCCTTCTAGCCATACATTTACGTAATTCAGAGTGTGTTCTAGTTGAGCAAGCACTCGGTCAGCCCAAAGGCCCAATAGTTGTGCACCTGAAATAGCAGGCAGTGCGATCATTAAGCCGGCAGCGGTCGTTCTCATTGCTAATCCAAGGCCGTCTGCTAGATCATTTGGTGTGATGCTGCCTGTAGTCGCGGCAACACCTTTGAACATTTCAATAAGGCCAAGTACCGTGCCCAGCAGCCCTATCAGTGGGCTAATCACGCCGATTAAGCCAAGCAATCTTAGGCCTGCGTGCAATTGGTGGCGTTTTTCTTGTAGCCAGATCCCCGCAGCATCTTCACGTAACCCTTTTGAGAAAGAGTGGTGAGCAAGCAACATTGACACGCCCTTGTACAATAGCGGTCGTTTACCTGAAATCGACTGAGCAAGCGCTTCAATTTCTTGGCTGTTGGTTGGTGATATTTGGTTGAGCTCGCGGCGAATAGCGCGCTTGCCAACACCAATACTGAGCATGACTTGGAAGATTCGCTCAGCGATGATCATTGCCGTGAGTGCTGAACAGATAAGTAAAGGCCAAGTCATTAAGCCAAGTTGATCTTGTAAGTAACTGATTTGTTGCATGATTAATCCAACCTAAAACGAACAGGTATTTGTACACGGTGAGCGATTGCTCGGCCGTTGACAGTGTGAGGTGAGAACTTCCATTGTTTAATGGCTTCTAATGCGGCGTTATCGAGCATCAGTGCGCCTGATGAATTTACTAATGCTTGTTTAACTTGTTTACCTTCAGCGTCTAGCCAGATCTCGTAAGTAGCTACACCCTCAATACCACGACGTCGTGCTTGGCGAGGGTAGTTTGGCGGTGTAGGGCGAGCAGCAAAGGATGGCTTCGTGACCAACACTGGCTCTTGGTTTGAGACGCCTTGGTTTACTTCCTGAGGCTGGTTGGCAGACTCGTCCATATTCTTATCGACTTTCTTGTCGGCTAACTTTTCAGGTTGTGGTGTTGATTCTGTTTTTGGTCGTTCTTTCTTCACGACCTTTTTCTCAGTCACATGTTTCTTTTGAACCAGTTTCTTCTCGACTTTCTTTTCAACGATCTTTTTTTCTACTTTTTTTTGCTGTGGCTTGTTGGTGATCGCCTTTTTCTTAGGTGTTGGTTTAGCTTGCTTGGGTTCAGCGGCTTTTGGCTCCGCTGGTTTAGGCTCAGCCTTTGAAACAGGTTCTTTGATTGGTTCTGGTTCAACCGGTTCGGTGACGGTTTTTTGTTGAGCTTGAGAAGGCATGCTCTTTGGAGTGAAGTTGATCGATACCGTGTTCGATTGGCTACCTGCAGGCATCGCAAATACTTTGGATTCTTGAGCGACAAACAATAGTGCCGCATGAATCACTAACGATGCGCCGCCTGCAATAACATACCTAGGAACGTTCACTTTCAATCCTTTACCAAATCTAAATTCTGTAGCAGATTATTGCTTAGAATCTAAATAAGATCAATTATCAATTGCATTATCATTTGCGCCTATTTATGATTCTCTCAGTTTTTAGCGAATAGTCTTCCAGACTTTGCTATGTAAGTGTTTAGAGAGATTATATGAGTCTTAATATTTATAAATTTGACGAATCAATCTTGGGCGTTTCTAGCCCTGATCCGCTTCGTTTTGCGTTTGCCAAAAAGCATTCTGCACACGCCGGAGGAAGCTCAATTCCGGTTGATCCGAGCAAGAAGTTGGAGCTCTTTGATGAATTAATGCTGAGTGAAGGGAAAAAACAGGATAAGCGTTGCTTGTATATCCATATACCTTTTTGTCGTGTGCGTTGTACTTTCTGTAATTTTTTCCAAAATGCGGCAAGTCGCAAATTGGTAGACGAGTATTTCGATGCATTGATGGTCGAGCTCAAGCAAAAAGCCAAAACACCATGGGCACAGTCTGGGCTGTTTCATGCCGTTTATATCGGAGGGGGAACTCCAACCGATTTGTCGCCTAAACAAGTCGAGCTATTAGGCAAGGCTATTCGCCAACACTTCCCACTCGCCAATGATGTTGAAATGACTTTAGAGGGGCGCATCAACCGATTCGGTGATGACATGTTCGATAGTGCACTTGAAGGTGGCTTCAACCGTTTCTCATTTGGTATTCAGAGTTTCAACACCAAAGTACGACGCAGCGCGAAACGTTTAGATGACCGTGAAGTGGTTCTAGAGCGTATCAGCTCTTTGAGTCGTACTGAGCAAGCGCCGATCGTTCTCGACCTGTTGTATGGATTACCTTACCAATCGATGGAGGTGTTCCAACAAGATCTGGAAGACTACATGTCGACGGGAGCACACGGTATTGACCTTTACCAACTGATTGTTGGGGGCAGTGCTCCTATGCTTAACCTCGTTGAGAAAGGAAAGATCCCGCCACCGGCCAACACACCCGATAAGGCAAGCATGTATTTAGCGGGCGTTGAGTTTATGGCTAAGCACAAAGTTAAACAGCTGAGCGTAAATCACTGGACTCGCGACAACCGTGAACGCAGCATTTACAACAGTTTAGCGAAAACCTATGCAGAGGTTTTGCCTATTGGTTGTGGTGCCGGTGGCAATATCGGTGGTCACGGCGTGATGCAACATCGAACTTTAGACAGCTACATGGAGTCAATTAAGCAAGGCCAATTACCTATTGCCATGATGACTAAACAGAGTGCTTTGGAACCGATGTTCTCAACGTTAAAGGCAGGTTTCGATTCTGGTGTTGTTAGACGGAGTACGCTACCAAGCTTTATGGGACAAGAGACGTTCGACTATTTAAAACCGCTGTTCGAACACTGGGAACAGAATGGTTTAGTTGAGCTATCTGAAGACTACCTGACTCTCACAATCGCTGGCAGCTTCTGGGCAGTAAGCCTAGCTCAGAGTGTAATTCAAGTGCTTAACGCTGAATATCAAGCGATGCACCCAGCGCAGAAAGCATCAGGTTCGGGCGTTCACCCGCATGCAAGCTTGAAGCACGCTTAATATCGAATTTTTAATTTAAAACTTACGTAAATTACTCGTTTATACGGAAATATATCCAATGACAGATACAACATTAGAAATGACAGAAACTCTAGAACAACGTGTCGCTCGCATTCTAGAAGAAGAGCCAAAACTGCTTCCTACAGCGATTGCTGAGAAGCTCGGTGTTTCAGAGGTAGAAGTGGTTGCTGCTTTTCCAAACGACATGGCAGTGATGCTAGATGGTAGCCGTGCTCAAGAAATTCTAGAAGGTTTAGTGGGTTGGGGCCCTGTGACCACAATCGTGCATTCATTCGGCTCAATCTTCGAAGTAAAAGCGCCGTTCCCGAAAGGCAAAGTAGCGCGTGGTTACTACAACCTTATGGGCAAAGAAGGCGAGCTTCATGGTCACCTGAAACTCGACAACATCAAACAGATCGGTTTGGTGAGCAAAGCGTTCATGGGTCGTGAAAGCCATTACTTTGGTTTCTTCAGTGAAACGGGTGAGAATATTTTCAAGATTTACCTAGGCCGCAATGAAAAGCGTGAGCTTATCGCCGACCAAGTAGAACGGTTCAAAGCACTAAAAGAACAAGCTTAAGAAAAATCAGCAGCAGTTAATAAGACATCAATGCTCGAGGATCGTTTAGTTTGCTAATGATCGCTCAACCTCGAGCAAACATAATAAATCAGAGAAAGCGAAGTAAGGAATTACCCATGGAACAACAAGTAAAACAAGAACGTCTACAAGGTCGCCTAGGTCCAGAAATCAAAGAGTTTCGCCAAGAGCGTCGTACCCTTCAACTGGCAACGGTTGATGAAGAGGGCCGCCCGAACGTGAGCTACGCGCCCTTCGTTCAAAACCAAGAGGGTTACTTTGTTCTAATTTCTGATATTGCTCGTCACGCTCGTAACTTGAAAGCGAACCCACAAGTTTCTTTGATGATGATTGAAGATGAAGAGAGCTCAAAGCAGCTTTACGCACGTAAGCGTTTAACGTTTGATGCACAAGCAAGTGTTGTCGAGCGTGAAACAGAGCTTTGGACTCAAGTGATCGGCCAGATGCAAGAGCGTTTCGGCGAGATCATCGATGGTTTGAGCCAGCTTCAAGATTTCTCTCTGTTCAATCTTAAAGCAGAGAACGGCTTGTTCGTTAAAGGCTTTGGTCAGGCATATCAAGTATCGGGTGACGATCTAGTAGATTTCGTTCACTTGCAAGAAGGCCACAAAAAAGTATCTAACGAGTAACCTCATGTAACTGGTTATTTAAGAAGCCCTCCAATGTGAGGGCTTTTTTACGTCTAAAAATCGTTGTAAACACACTGGGCGTTGATGTGAGAAAAAGCAGACTAAATCAAACAGTTTGGTATATTGGCGTTTGATTAATATTTATGTGTAAGGATCGCTACGTGAAACCAGTAAGTCGAGATTGGGACGAGTTCTGTTACCCGTTTATTTATGAAGACAGTCCTATCTGTGATTTTGAGATTCTGTCGGACGAGCTTTGTTGCCGAGTTGGATTGGTTCTTTCATTGGAATTAGAACCACAAGTTCGCGAGATCCTGCAACGCCTACAGCCGAACATCTATCATTTAAATGGATCAGTGCGTGGGAAATTAGCGATTACTGAATTCGAACTGGTCGAGCTTAAGCAAGATTACCACCATATCCGTGAGCAGCTAGAAGGTGGCTTCAAAGGGTTTGTATTACCTGGTGGAAATCGAGTATCGAGCGAGCTTCATTTGTGTCGTTGCCAGGCTAAGAAAGTTGTGCGCGCTTTGGTGAGCATTGAGCACCATGAAAGCAAAAAGTCACCGGATCCGATTCTTTTTAAATACGCTAACTTAGTCGCGAACACACTGTATGCATTGGCTTCTTTCACCAATCATGTCAATGAGGTAGAGGAAGTGGAATTCGTGAGTAAGAGCTATTCGATGCCTAAAAAGAAAGACTAGCTACGAGCTCTATTTTTGTTGAGAGATGAAAAACTAAGAATTGAAGAAGCTAAACCATTGAACTTGATGTTGGTTTAGCTTCGTGAAGAGCCCTAAGCAGCCGTAGAGGCGTCGTTTAAGACCTTTGCGCCGCGTAGCATGGCTTCGATTAACTCACCCGCATTGAACTTTTCAAGCGCTTCATGGGCACCCACCTGATTCGCACGATCAACACAGATCTCACTCGATAGTGAGGTATGCAAAATACAGTAAGCATGACTCAATGCACTGTCGTTTTGTACTTCAAATGCAAGTTCGTACCCATCCAATCCCGGCATTTCAATGTCACTGACAAGAAGGTCAATCGCTTTACCCACGCTAGCTTGGCGTCGCATTAGGTCAATCGCATCCAAACCGTTATTACAGATGCTATAAGGAATGTTGATGCTGTCGAGAGCGTCAGATAGCTGCTTACGCGCAATCAAAGAGTCATCCACCAATAAGATGTTTAGTGCCTTGAGGCGCTCCCTTTCTACATCGGTCAGCATTGGAATATGCGCGTTCTCGTAATCTGGGTAGATCTTAGATAGCAGTAGTTCGACATCGAGCATTTGCACGATACGATCTTCAAAACGAGTAATGCCCGTCACAAATACATTACGACCGACACTCGCAGGTGGCGATTCAATACTCTTCCAATCACATTCAATGATTTTATCGATTGAGCGAACTAAGAATGCTACGACCGTTCTTAAGCAGTCGGTCACGATGAGTACACAATCATTGTATTCAGCGGGAGTGATCGGGCGAAAGCCAATCGCTGCAGACATATCAATCACTGGAACCGTAAGGTCGCGAATGGTCACGGTGCCAATCACATGGTGGTGAGAGTAGGGAATTTGGGTCATCGGTTGAAAAGGCACGATTTCCCTGACTTTAAGCGTGCCAATCGCAAAACTTTGAGTGAGGGACAATTTGAACATCAACATTCCCTGTGACTGACTCGCTTTACTGATCGGTTTGGCCATAATTGGCTCCTATTTACTACACGCTTAATTTATAAAGAATAATTTAAAGGGAAATAGCAGTCGCGGCAAGTAACTCTACTGTTTTTAGGGGCTTTAAGGCGGTTGTTTTTGGTTATAGAGTGAAGAATGGTGTTTCTTGGGTTAAAATCACGCTAAATACTCGCTGTCGACGAATGCAAGTCGGCAAGCAGACAGCAACAAACTGAGAGTTATCATGGCAAGAACAGCAGCAGCGCTTCATATTTTGGTGAAGCACAAAGAACAAGCAGAAGACATCATCAAGCAGCTAAAAAAAGGTGCTAAATTTCAAACATTAGCGAAGAAGCACTCAACGTGCCCATCGGGCAAAAAGGGCGGCGATTTAGGCGAGTTCCAAAAAGGTCAAATGGTGCCTCAGTTTGATAAGGTTTGTTTTTCTGGCGAGACGCTGGTCCCACATCTGGTTAAAACGAAATTCGGCTGGCACGTGGTTAAGGTTCTTTATAGAACCTAGTGTAAGATATGTGTTAGATGGAATAGAAAGGAGCGTATATACGCTCCTTTTTTGTAACTTATCAGTGAATAATGGCTGAGTATTCATCCCAGACGTTATGCGATAATTGTTGCTACGCCCTCAACTATCCGCCGTGACTAATCGGTGGGAGGAGGAGGGTTTTTAATGAGTAACTCATATAATAAATGCCATTCTTGAGGACATTTAAACAGCTTTGCCTTTTAGCCTTTGCCTTTATCTAGGGCGTGTTGATCTTTCGAGCTGATTTTTGCAGCGAGTTGCTGGGTATTTGTACAAGGCAGAGGCTTTGATGTGTAGCTAGCCTACATGAGAAGCCGATAACGTAGTAGAAATGACCAGCAAACGCTGCCCGAAGGGTTCGGCTAAAAGCGTTTTACTCTTTGTTGAGGGAGATTTGCTTAGAATGACTAGGCTACTTCCCCCTCGCCGCGATTAAAACGCTTTTATCTCGAACGAAATTTAACCACGAAAGGTCAACACGCCCTACAAAGCTGTAAACGAGTTTGTTAGGAGAACCACATGGAGAGTTCAGCTATGTTAAGCAACCCAGCGACAGATGTTATTTTGCATGCCTTTGACTGGTGCTACGCTGACGTAATGAAGAACGCCCCACTGATCCAAGAGTTGGGTTATAAATCAGTTTTAGTTTCACCAGCGATGAAGTCGTTGCGCGGCCCTAAGGGCGCCGATAGAGCGTCTGGCACTCAATGGTGGCAACGTTATCAGCCACAAGATTATCGTGTGATTGATAATCAGTTGGGTGACACACAAGATTTTAAAGCGATGGTAGACACGTTAAAGCAACATGGGCTGCGTACCTATGTGGACGTGGTGTTCAACCACATGGCAAACGAGTCTGACATCCGCAGTGATCTGACCTATCCAAATGAACAAGATATGGCGTCTTACCAAAAAGACCCTGAATACTATGAATCTATCCGTTTGTTTGGTGATCTTTCTGAGTCGTTATTTAATGAAAATGACTTCGTAGAAGCGTTTGGAATCAAAAACTGGAAAGACACATGGGAAGTGCAGAATGGACGTATTACTGGCGGAGCCAGCGATCCGGGCTTACCAACCCTGTTAGACAACGACAATGTGGTTGAGCAGCAGCGAGCTTACCTAAAAGCTATGAAAGCGATTGGTGTGAAAGGTTTCCGCATTGATGCTGCAAAGCACATGACACTGTCACACTTGCGCAAAGTGTGGACGGATGATATCTGCGAAGAAATGCACATCTTCGGTGAGATCATCACCGATGGTGGCGCGACAGAGGAAGAGTACCAACTGTTTCTGGAGCCTTACCTAAAGCACACTCGTTTAGGAGCTTACGATTTCCCACTGTTCAATACTATCTTCAAAGCCTTTGAAGAGCAGGGCAGCTTTAAATCTTTGATTAACCCGTACTGTTTTGGGCAAGCTTTGTCGAACATGAGAGCGATAACCTTTGCAGTAACCCATGACATTCCAAACAACGAGGTGTTTTTGGAGCATGTAATGGATGAAGTGGACGAGCGTTTGGCTCATGCCTTCATTCTTGGTCGAGATGGCGGTGTGCCACTGGTTTACAGTGAATTAAGCACAAGCGGTATCTTGGATCAGAATGGTCAGCCTCGTTGGCTTAACGACTGGCAAGCGCCTTACATGAAAAGCATGATTCAATTCCATAATCATGTTCATGGTGAAGCGATGCGTGTGGTTGAAGCAAATGATGATTTGATGGTGTTTGTTCGTGGAGACAAAGGCATTGTTGTGATCAACAAGTCGAAGCGCAGCAAAACGGCTTCGCTGACTTGGACTGGGCCTGTAACGGATTTATTGTCCGGTGATGTGATTGAGTGTGTTGATAACACCGTTACGATCAAGGTTGAGCCTAATCAATGCATGATGTTGATAACCAACTAATCTGAGCCTCATAAAGATCAATAGTTCAGGCAGAAGATGAAAAGACCAAAAGAAAGGCCCGCATACTCGAGTGAGTAGCGGGCCTTTTTATTTGAAGCTAAGAACCTAGTTCCTAGCAGTCAAAAGTAATTACACCGTAAACTTATTCAATAGCTCGTCTTGCTGGCGAACATTGTCGGTTTGTACTTGCATCGCGGTATTCGCTTCTTGAGCAGCAGTCGACACTTGTGTTGAAAGGTCTTTGATCTTAACTGTGTTGTTGTTGATCTCTTCCGCTACTAAGCTCTGCTCTTCTGCTGCTGAAGCAATTTGAATGTTCATATCAGAGATACGCTGAATCGCGTCACGGATACGGTCCAGTGAAGAGTTTGCTTGCTGAGCACGTTCAACGGCATCAGTGGCAGTATCTTTACTTTGATTCATCGCGTTAGATACTGAGCTAGCACCGGCTTGTAGCTGTTCAATCATGTTTCGGATTTCAGTTGTCGACTCTTGAGTACGCTGCGCTAGAGTTCGAACTTCATCGGCGACGACTGCGAAACCACGACCAGACTCACCCGCACGTGCTGCTTCAATTGCCGCGTTCAGTGCCAGTAGATTGGTTTGGTCAGCAATATCGTTGATAACTTTAAGAATTGTCTCGATGTTAGCTGTTGCTGATTCTAGAACTTGTACTTCAGCGACTGCTTGGTCGATACGCTCAGATAGGTTATCAATCGCTTGAGTGGTTTCACTTACTACAGAAGTACCGTCTAGTGTTGCGTCGTCGGCTTCACGAGCTGCTGCCGCTGCGCCTTGAGCATTGTTGGCTACTTCTGTTGCCGTTACTGCCATTTCGTTCATTGCGGTCGCTAGCTGTTCTAGCTCTTGCAGTTGCGTGTTCATCGCGCTTGCTGATTCTCCAGCACCTTTTACTGTGATTTCAGTACCACGTTTAATCTCCACACCAATCGCTTTCGATTGAATGATTTGATTTTGTAGGTTTTCAGTAAAGGTATTGAAGCCTTTCGCTAGGTCAGAGAACTCTTTATCTGTATTGGTATCTAGACGCTTAGTTAGGTCACCTTGGCCACTAGCCACGTCTTGAATCGCTTGGTTAAGAGCATCGAGTGGACGCATTAGCACACGAATCAGAACCGTGAGTGCAACGATACTAAGAATCACAGCGATCAAAGAATAGATCATTGAGCTGTTTTTCAAGTCTTCGACCGTTTGGTAAGCGATCTCTTCATCAAGGATGGCACCAATGTACCAATCTTCACTTGGGATATGAGTGAAGTTAACTAGGAACATCTTACCGTCGACTTCGATCTCTTGAGAGCCTTCGCGAATGGTTGCTTGTGGCATGTAGCTTGAAAGCTTTTCGCCGTTATTCCCAGCGTTTGGATGGGCAATCGTTGTGCCATCAGCAGTCACAAGGAATAGGTAACCGGCATCGAATAGGTTTACTTGGTTAACCAAGGTCGCAAGGTTGGTCAGTTCTAGGTCGTAGAACATACCTGCAGTAAAGCGGCCGTTGTCTTTAACTGGCGTACCTACTGAGATAATGACTTTCTTACTTGATGCGTCCACATAAGGAGCGGTAACAACTAAACTGTTTTGGGATTTAGCATCAATATACCAAGGGCGAATTCGAGGGTCGTAATCCGGACCTGCTTCCCAACCGTCATCATTCTCGATAACGAAACCGTTTGCTTCATAACCAAAACCAACCGCTAGAAAGCTGTTTTTCAGTTTTGGTTTTTCTAGAATAGTTTTAACGTAGGTGCGGTCTTGAGGGTTTATCTCGATGACTTCAGTCGTCGATTGCGCCAAAGCTTTCTTGGCATTCATCTCGGATACGACGGTATTTTTTACGCCCGAGACCATCTCATTAAGACTCGCATTGACGTGGTTCTCTACAGCACTTCTAACGGTGTAAAGTTGTTGTATTGAAAGCAATGATACTGTCACTAGCAGCAAGGCTGATGATGCAGCAACCACCTTATGGCTAAATTTCATTGAGTTTTCCCCTTCTCACAGGCTTTGCGAAGACTAAAGTTAATCGTGTTTTTCTAATTATATATATCGACAAGATTGAAATTTACTTGAATGTAATTTCACAAAATAGACTACAAAAATACAACAACCCAAACAATACAAAATTCACTAAATCACATATTTGTTACTTTTATTATTGGGTTCAACGAGTTGGGGAATGAAGATAGACGGGGTTTAAGGGAGAATTAAGAATGTATTAATTTGCAGATTATGCGTTCAGTTTTCTATTAACGAGAGGCGATGTGAATAAACAATATGAAATTAAATGATATGCAGAATTTATATATTGATTAAAATTCAAATAACGCTGTGTATATATTTTGTGCAAATAAAAAGCCCCACAAAAGTGAGGCTTATAATTCTGTCTGATTATTTACTTATATAAGTAGCATCTAATTTAGAATATTAGGTGAGCTACACCAGCGATCACTGGAAGCGTGATTAGAGTACGCAGAATAAAGATAATAAACAGTTCCAAGATGTTCACTGGGATCTTACTACCTAGAAGCAGAGCGCCTACTTCAGACATGTAAATCAGTTGAGTTACCGACATTGCTGCAATTACAAAGCGAGTCATTTCGTTATCGATAGACGCTGCAAGGATCGCTGGGATGAACATGTCTGCAAAACCAACCACGATGGTTTCTGATGCTGCAACCGCTTCAGGAACACCTAATAGCTCAAGGAACGGAATGAAAGGTTGACCTAAGAATGAGAACACAGAAGTGTATTCCGCAATCACCAATGCCATGGTACCAAGACCCATAACCACAGGCAGTACACCAAAGACCATATCAACAGCGTTACGAACGCCTTCGCCAAACACAGACTTAGCCGACTTCACTTGTGATGCTTTGTTTACTGCTAGCTCAAGGCCCCAAGAGAACGTTGAGTGACCTGCAGGGATTGCATCTGCGTCTTTCTCTGGCTTGCTGCCATCGATGAAAGTATCTTTCTTCATGCTCAAAGGTGGTAGGCGAGGGATGATTACCGCCGCAACGATACCCGCTAGACAGATTGCTGCATAGAAAGGTAAGAACAGGTGCTCTAGCTCTACTTGAGCAATAACCACAAGACTGAACGTGATAGATACCGCTGAGAAAGTCGTACCTACAACCGCAGCTTCACGCTGAGTGTAGAACTTCTTCTCGTACTGTTTGCTTGTCAGCAGGATACCAACGCTGCCATCACCTAACCAAGAAGCCATACAGTCGATAGCACTACGACCTGGTAGGTTGAAGATTGGGCGCATGATTTTACTTAACAGGGTGCCAAACAGCTCTAGTAAACCGAAGTTAAGTAGAAGAGGCAGTAGCAAACCCGCAAAGATAAATACTGAGAACAGTGTAGGCAGCAGGCCTTCTAACACTAAACCACCGGTGTTTTCTTCCCAAATAAACTCTGGACCTACTTGGAAGAACGCCATGAATGCCGCAGCACCACCAATCAAACGAACCAACAACCACAGTGGAGATGGGTTGAAAAGGCCGTTTAAAAATGAATTCGATGTAATGAATGTAGGCTTGAAAATGGTGCTTAAAACGGAAGCTACAGACATGAAAGCGACGATTGCAGTGATGATAGAGACTAGGTACTCACCGAAAACCGCTTGAATTGACTTGGCTAAGATCGCTACAGGGATGGTGAGATCGCCTTGATAGCTGATTGGTGCCATGAAAAGGAATAAACCAATCAATGATGGGATTAAGAAAACCCAGAAACTGCCTTTAGATTTCTCTGTTTGAGCAGTATTCGTGTTGTTAGACATGTTATTGTTCTCGAATTTCTACACGTAAAAAAGCCACATCCTTGGCATTTTTATTCACTAAACGTCCGTATTTTCTCATTGGGTGCAAGATTACCCAGTATTAATATCGCTTGCAATACTATTCATCAAATATCGCTAAGTATTCACAATGGTTATTCTGCAACTCATTAAGAGTTTAGAATAAAGTGTTGCGGATGTTACGTAATTTGAGGATATATTGCCAGTTTTTTATAAATTCACTGGTGTATCAGTTCGATAGGACAGGTAGAGCCAGTAGCTAAACGCAATAAAAAAGGCAAAAGAGGCAGGGAAAGCCAGAGCGAGAATTTCAAAGCGCTGGAATAAGCAAGCACCCGTTAAGCCGCCAAATAGAAAACCCATGACGATGAACATCAGAAGTTTGGCTTTACGGCGGTCAAAGGGCATACCTTTGAGGCGCGCGCCAATCATGATCCCAAGATCCGTGATGATCCCACTCATGTGTGTGGTACGGATAATGGCGCCGCTGTAGGTAGTGATCATTGCGTTTTGCAGGCCACATGCCGCGGAAGCAAAGTACTGACCGGATGTGTAGCCTTGTAGCAGTGCCCATAATGCTAAAAATAGTAGGCCACCCTCAATGCACAGAGCAACGCCGTATCGACGGCCTAATTTTAGAGCCTGGTTTTCAATGAAAAAACCACTGAAAGCAGCGCCCAGCATAAAGCTCATGATGACGAGTAATAGATGTACTGAAGCAGAGGTTGGAGTGAGCAAGCTACTCCCCAATAAAGAGACTGTACCTGAAATGTGCGAAATAGCTTGGTGTTGAAAGCCAAGTAGTCCGATAGCATTCACGCTGCCAGCAAGGGCTGCTAGTAGGAGAGCCCCGTATTCAACCCAACGTGGTAGCTTAGAAATCATGTTGTTCACCTTGGGTTGAAAAAGAGGGGCAAATTATAACGCTAGCGAAAAGATACGCTAGCGCTGTGGGGCTTGGATATTTGATCTTAGGCAACACTATTGCAGTTAGTTTCTTTGCAAATGTAATCGCAATATTGGGCAGATGAAAGCTACTAATTATAGTGGCTCATTTGATGGTCAAATTTGACCCAACCGTGTTTACGTTCTTCGTAGACAGAAAAGCTCGGTAACGGAAAGTCTTGTTCTTTAAACAATCCAAGCGGGATGATGTAAAAGTCAGCGGCAGCAACGGATTGGAGCAGCATAGTAGTGCCACATTTAGGGCAGAATTGATAAGTAACTTCATTGCCAGTATCGCTTATGCGTGAAAAAGAGGTTACCTCTCCACTCAAGGAAATTTGCTCTGTTAGAAATCGAGCTTGTACACCAAAAACACTGCCGGTTCGTTTTTGACACTCATAGCAGTGGCAGACAGAGGTTCGTTGAGGCTCTCCTCTACACACGAGATTGACCGCACCGCAGCGACATTCGCAACTTCTGATATTTTTATCTTTACTATGATTGATATCCATCCGTGCTCCAGTTCTGATTAGCCCTGTATTGATAATTATACTAAAGCCCTTTATGGTCTGCACAACAGGATGAAAACAAAAGAATAAAATTGCTCATGAAAAAGAAAATCTTACCAATTCCCCTGATCTTACTGATTCCAATTGTGATGTTGGTTGTCGTGGTGGTGGCGGGCGTATACCGCTTCAGTTTAACTGATGAAGAGATCTTGGCGAAGTTCCCTTCTTCTCAAGTGAGTTATGACACGGTTGTTGAAACCGTGTTTGATTTGAAGACGACCAACCCATGGACAATCAAAGTACCTGAAACGAACGCTTACGCCTTTATTAATGAAGTCAATGAAGCTAAGTCGTTGGCCTCTGGTCGCTACGACTCGGGCGTGGAGCGAGGTGTGGTGACGGTGGATACTCAAAAGTTGTTGGGTGTTGAATTGGGAGATACCAACATTTTCGTTGCGCCAATGTGGGTATCTAACCAAGGCAGCGGGGTCTTCTATTACTTAGGTTTATTTAAGCATGATCAACAGCGTAGCCGTGTGGTATTGGTTGACCAACTTTTCCTTGGTGATCGCGTACAAATTCAAACTTTAGAGGTTGCTCAGCCGGACGTCACTCAAGCAAAAGGTAAACAAAACGGGGAAGGTTTTATCGGTTTTACTCAGCATTCTGCGGAACAATCTTTTGTAGAAGCCCCATCTGAAAAGGTGTTAATGAGTTTTTCTTTTGATACGCAATCAATTGGTAAGCAATAACGTTTTCGTTAATGTGAGGATCTGTTGTTTATGTGAGCCAAATTACATATTATCTTAGGTAGATGAATGAAATTTAGACACTCATAGCTTTGTGTCTGCTTACTTTACAAATGGAGCTTGCGAATGATTAATAAACGTTTTTTTAAAACGAAAGATGAAGTGGAAGTGACTTTTGAGCTAGAGGCTCAAGAAGCGAATTCTGTATCCATTGTTGCTGATTTTCTTGATTGGAAAGCAACACCAATGAAAAAGTTGGCGAAGGGGAAGGTTTACAAATTCAAAACTCGCCTGCCTAAAGATGGCGAGTTTCAATTCCGCTACCTTGTTGACGACCAGCAATGGGTGAACGATGCTAATGCCGATCGTTACATCCCAAATGAGTTTGGTGAAGACAACTGTTTAGTGTCGACGGTGAGTGCTTAATCGCTCATTTTTGAAATTAGTATTTTTACCAAACGTTGGTTGGTAGAGTCGCCGAAGTACACTAGGCTATTCGCTGGAACCATCAACGAATTCGCTCCGGTTATTAATTGATCGAAACGGAATAACGTAAATCAATATAAAGCAGAAGCTAGCCGTTTCTGCTTTTTTATTTTCAAATTTAGCGGTTAATCTTATTTTAAGATAAGCACGGTTTCAGTCACGGCAACTCAATGACTTAGCGATACTGAGCAAGATTCGCGTCATATTATGACAATGCATTGATGATTTATGCGTTTGAAAAGCATATCCTATGCCTTTATGTCGTAGAAAGACCTGTTTACCGTGTATTCAAAAATATTTTCCTCTCCGTTTGCTGAGCTTTCACCTGTAAAAAAAGTTGCGATTTTAGGACTGCCACTTATTGCAGCAATTGGTGTTGCTTTGCAATCGTCACAATCGAATCTGACCAAAACGATCGATTTAAATTTACCTGACTCAACTGTGATTGAGTCTATCTTGTCACCTTCTCCTGTTGTGGTTATTGAACCGCCAACGTTTGAGTATCAAATTCAAACTGGTGACAACTTAAGTAGCATTTTCACTCAGCTTGGTTTCTCTTACAAATCGATGATGAGTGTGATGGAAACCGACTTAAACTTCCTTGCACTCGACACGCTTCGCCCTGGTAATACGTTACGTTTTTGGCGTGATGAAGCGACTGGCGATCTTTCTAAAATGGAACTTCAATTCAGCGTTGCCGACAAGGTAGTTTATCGTCTGCTTGAAGATGGCTCTTATGAATTTGAAGACATCTCGATTCCTGGTGAGTGGAAGCAAAAACCTTTAGTGGGTGACATTCAAGGCAGCTTCTCTGTTTCAGCAAACAAACTTGGCTTGAATAGCCTTGAGATCGACCACATTGTTACGCTGCTAAAAGATAAGCTGAACTTTAGCCGCGACCTACGTGCTGGCGATAAGTTTGAAGTGCTGCAGAAAGCACAGTTTGTCGATGGTGTTGCCACTGGCAAGCGCGAAATTGAAGCGATTAAGATCATCAACAAGAACCGCGTTGTTTCTGCGTACTTACATACTGATGGGCAGTACTACGATGCAAGCGGTGATAGCTTGCAACGTGCTTTCCAGCGTTATCCGGTAAGCAGCAGCTGGCGTCAAAGCTCTCAATTCAACCCTAAGCGTTTGCACCCTGTGACAGGCCGAATTTCACCTCACAACGGTACTGACTTCGCAACGCCGATTGGTACGCCAGTTCAGGCAACGGGCGACGGCAAAGTGATCATGACGCGTAAACACCCTTATGCAGGTAACTACGTAGTGATTCAACACGGTAGTACGTATAAAACGCGTTACCTGCACTTAAGCAAGATTCTAGTTCGTAAAGGTCAAACAGTATCTCGTGGCCAACGTATTGGTTTATCTGGTAAAACAGGACGTGTGACGGGCGCACATCTGCATTACGAATTGATTGAGCGCGGTCGTCCAGTCGATGCGATGAAGGCGAACATTCCAATGGCAGATTCTGTGCCTAAAAAGGAAAAATCAACGTTTATCGCGGCGAGAGACGAAGCGGATGCCTTGCTACAGCAAGAATTAGAAGCGCAATCAAACAAGAGTTAATGAATGACGTTTAGTCGTCATTAGTAAGTTTTTTAAGACCACACTATTGAAATAGCCGCGATATTGAGCCTAATTTTGAATTATAAGGCTATGTATCGCGGCTTTTTTGTTCTCAAGGCTAGGGGCTTTTTCTACGCTAGGTATGCTCAAGCGAGTGGCTCAGAATGTGTCACGTAGCTGACAATCGCTTCTGGTCTCATTGGTGGAGAGTAGAGATATCCTTGGATCTTGTCGCAACCCATTGCGTGCAACTTTTCTAACTGTTCCCGTTTCTCAACACCCTCAGCCACGAGTGACACATCCAGTCGATGCGCCAGTTGGACAATCAACCAAACGACGCTCTCAGAGGTGGAGTTAGTCAGCAAATTGCGAATAAAAGTAGCATCAATCTTAATGCAGTCGATCGGATAGCTGTGAATGTAGTTCAGACTGGAGTAGCCAGTACCGAAATCGTCCAAAGCGATAGTAAAACCTTGCTCTCTGAGGTAGTTAAGTGCGGCTTTTGTCTCTTGTGTCGGTGATAGCAATACGGTCTCGGTTAGCTCGATAACAAACTCGTTTGCTGCAAAGTGATGTTGCTCAATGGTTCGAGTAAGGTAAGAGATATAACGTTTAGAGTCGGTAAGCTCGTGGGCAGAGCAGTTTATCCCGAGCTTGATTTTATAGCCTAGCCCTTGCTCTAACGTTTTCTTTGCACGGCACACTAACTCGATGATACGTTCACCCAATTCAACAATCAATCCAGACTCTTCTGCTACTTGAATAAACTCCACTGGAGAAATATCGCCATGCTGAGCGGTTTTCCAGCGTGTCAGCACCTCAAAGTATTCCCAACGTTTTTCCCCCTGGCCGACGATAGGCTGGGCAACCACGTACATGCCATTGCCATCTGGCGTTAGGTTATTGGAAATAGGGTTTTCAAGTTCACTTCGCAGTGCGGCAATGAGCTCCGCCTTTCTTTGGTAGCGAAACCTTAGATGGGTGTCATAACATTGAATATGGGTATCGGGGCTTTGTTTACACTCTTTTAAAGCTAAGCTGGTGTTGAAGATGATCTGCTCGACATCCTTGTTGTCTCCTTCTGAGCGGGCAATACCAATACTGACCTCAAAATCGATCTTGATGTCGACGCTTGAGTAGCCGTGTTTGATTTTCGCTAGTATTTGCTCACAAATGGCGATTGGGTCTGAGTGGTAGGTGATGAAAGCAAACTCGTTGCCTGCGGTACGAAATGTAAGGTTGTTCTCAGGTAAGGTGCGGCGCAACGTCTCAGCAACGAACTGTAGCACTTTGTCACCAATATAGTTTCCGTGCTGGTCGTTGATAGCTTTAAAGCTGTTGATATCGAGTAAGGCAACAGAAAAGGGCGTCACGCTTTGCTGAGTGATTGACTCTAGCGTATCTGACAAGCAGCTACGGTTGAGTAAGCCTGTTAAGCTGTCGTGCGAGACTTCATAGCTAAGTTGATTCACCAGTTGCTCAGAACGGTCGTTGAACCACATCTCCCTTAATGTATGGATAATGATGTCAGCGAATAGCTGATGATGTTTGATGACCTCTTGTTGCTGAGTTGGACTAAGTGGTGACGTGAAAGTTGAAAATAGTACGCCCATCACTTCACCACTCTGAGTACGAGTCGGGATCGCGATAGAGTTTTGTGAAGTGATCTCCTGCCGAAAGGCCGATGTAGGTAGAGACTGAACAACATATTGAGCAAACGAACAGTCCGGGTGTTTTTGATTAACAGCCTGCTGGTAGATATGTCCGTGACGTGCATTTATCTTATCGTGTAAAACATGATCAGAGTGCGCGATGACGAGAGGAACGATTTGGTCTGGAAAGTACTTCTTCTCAATGATGCTGGTGTACTGCGTATCAAAGGTTTGGTGTAAGGTGAGCACAGCAGACTCAAGAAGGTCGACACCTTCCAACTTCAATAAGCGACCAATGCGCTCTGTGTTTATTATGCCGTTCTGTGTATGTTGAGTCATAGTCACCATCCATAGTTAACCAGAATCACCGCGTACAATTGTGATATGTGTCTTGTTTATTATTGTCCTCGATGCATATTTTTTCAAATTTATTTGTGATTAGATTCACAAAATCTGAGTGCTACGTTCTTTGTCTAGCCTATCTTTAAGGTGATCCAAAAACAGTTTGGTTCGTGTATGCGAGTAATCAAGCTTAGGGTAGTAAGCGTAAACCATCACCTCATCAGCGGTGATATTTGGCAATACTGGAACTAATGTCCCTTGTTTTAGATCTTCTTTGATCATGGCTTTGATGGTCAATAACACGCCCATGCCTCGCTTGGCCGCGTGAAATAGAGCCTCAGGGTTGGTTGTCGCAAAGTTTCCATTCAATGTAATTCTTTGCCCTTTCGTTAAGGTAACCTCACGAGTAGGGCGCTCCCCCCAAATTAGCGAATTGTGTTGTTCCAAATCTTGTTCACAGCTTGGGTAGCCGTGTTTCGCCAAGTAGCTTGGAGCTGCATAGAAACCCGCTTTGTGCTCGAACAAAGGTGTTTTTTTAAAGCTTAACGAGTTGAGTTGCTCGAGCTCACGACTTATTACCAGATCTAAGCCAAGTTCAGGCAGCTGCCCTGAAGTGGTGGTAATCAGCTGTACTTTTATGTCTGGATACTTCTCTAAGAAATCGTCCATGTGTTGGACCAGAAATTTAGACCCAACCGCTATGGTTGCCCCAATTTTTAATAGGCCTGCGGGGGTCTGGTTAACCGAGCGGGTCTCATCAATGATCGACTGCCAGTTATCGAGCTGATCTTTGGCTCGTTGGTAAAAGAGTGCGCCTGCTTCGGTTTGGCTAATCGAGCGAGTCGTACGCTTAAGTAGCTGAGTTCCGATACGCTCTTCAAGCCAGTTCACCCGCTTACTGATCGCAGAGCTGGTGGTATTAAGCTTACGTGCAGCACCATTAAAACTGCCTTCTTCCACCACTTTTACATAACTTTTTACGTTAAGTATCCAATCCATATTCTTTCCTGTTGGGACTTAATCAAATTCCAATTTGGTTAATTATCAATTGCTGGCTCTGAATGTAAACTCATCTTTGAACAAATAACAAACGAAAAGGAAATTTTTTGAGCCAATCGACCTTTAAAAAAACACCATTACTGTTGGCAATGATGATCATTGCTACTGGGCAAGTGGGTGTCAGTATTTATCTGCCATCACTGCCGCTGATTGCTGCTGACTTAAGTGTCACTCAAGTTGATGTACAGCTGCTCGTCACATTATTTTTAGTGGGCTTTGGCTTATCTCAACTATTTTACGGACCGATGTCAGATGCAGTTGGACGAAGACCTATCTTCTTGTTAGGTCAGGGTGTTTATTTGATTGGTACTGTTGTTTGTGTGGTCTTTTCTGACAACATGACAGCACTAGAAGTAGGTCGTTTGTTACAAGGCTTAGGGGCAGGTAGTGCCTCGGTGCTCGGGCGTAGCGTCCTCCGCGATAGTTATGATGGCGCTCAGCTTACTAAAGCGTTGTCTTATATTTCGATTACCGCTTCAATCATGCCGATCATAGCGCCTGTGTTCGGTGGCTGGATATCATTCCACCTTGGCTGGGAAGCGGTGTTCTTGTTTGTTTTACTCTATCTACTCGCGATATTCACTTTGGGTTACTTTGTTCTTCACGAGACGCTGCCCTACGGTAAGAGTCGTTTCCAAGTGAGCCAAGTCGTTAAGAACTACGGAAGTTTGATAACCAATCGACAAGTGTTAAGTAGCGCTAGTTACAACTGGATGAGTTACATGGCGAGTTTGGTATCGTTATCCTTGTTCCCATTCTTAATGCAGGAGCAATTAGGATTGACAGCTGCGGAATACGGCTCTTTGATGATTGTTCCTTCGGCGGGTTTGCTGATTGGCAGTGTGGCATTGAATGTTTTGAATCGTCGTTTTAGTACGCCTCATTTAATGAGCTTTGCAATCTTGATCATTTTGGCGTCTGGAGCTTGGTTGCTGACACATGAATTAACCATCTTTAACTTAGTATGGGCGTTTACTTGGCTGACCATTGCACAGGGCATCTCATTCCCTCTTTCTATTAGTATGTTGTTGGAACCACATAAAAAACAAGCGGGTGCGGTATCTGCATTATCTGGGTCTATTCAAATGTGTTTAGCGGGTCTGTTAGGCGGGTACTTGGTTGAGAGTTGGGTAACGACTCATCTACAACTTGGTGTGTTTTACCTGGTGATCGGCGCGGGTATGGGCTCGGTGTTGTGGTCTTCAACACGAATGAAAAAGAAGCTTAGCGATACCGAAGTCGAATACAGTTAGTTTCCTGTGTTGATGTTTGTGTATACGACCTTTAAGACGTTGTATTTGGATAGATGGTTTTCTACAATACCGGCGTCCATTTAATAGGTAATAAAAAATGCAGCAAAATGAATTTGAAGTACTGGTAAAGCTATCTGCGCACTAGATGGCCTGCCACAGGCACTTGAGCTATTAAAATCCAATGAGGATACTGAAGTCGCTGAGGCTGCCGCATCACTGACTGGTCAATTTGCGCTAGCTGAAGTGGAAGGCGAAAAGCGCATTTACCACGTGACGCTTCAAGAAAATGAACAAGGCGAAGAGCAAGAGTACATCGAGCATGTGATGAACGAAGGCGATGACTTGATCAAATTTGCCGCTTGGTTCTTTGAAACAATGTTCGAACTAAAGCAAAAAGAGACTTATCAAATTGCTGGTAAAACTTACCGACAGCCAAAGCGTAGCTAACAAGTGTAAGTAATGGTTGTAGCTTGAAAAGCCGATGCTATTAAGCGAAACATGTTAAAAAGCAGCCCAAGTGGCTGCTTTTTTGTTAATGTCCCAAGCCACCTCTTAAACCAAGAAAGGCGTTCTGAAATAAAGTTATCAACTTGCAATAAAGTGTGATTTAGATCTTGTTTTTGTAAGTGTTAAGTGTAAAATCCGCGCACAAGAAAGTTGATTATGTGCGGAGATAAGCATGAACTACGAACTAGGCCACGCATACCTTGGTCAAATGGCAGCAAAAAATATGATGCACGAAGCAATGTACGGCAAGTCAAAGCCGAAAAAAGCATCATTCATCAAGCGAATGATGAAGAAAATGGCTAAGTAAGCATTTTTCAAAACGGAATTTTAAAAGGCCTTAAACTCTTTGAAGTTTAAGGCCTTTTTCGTATATACGATAGGTGATTTTATCGCTTTGTCTATTGTGGATGGACACAAAAAACATTAATGGGTGACTGAAATTCTTTGAGGAAGATTAGCCTGTTGATTGGTTAGATAAATCGACGACGTTATTTGGAATGCTGTCTAGACCGTTTTCCTTCATCCACGCTTCCAAGTTATCAGCCCCGCCGATGTACTTACCATCAAGCCAAATCTGAGGCACGGTTACTGGCGTTTTTTGACCGATGTGTGCTTTCACCTCAGGAATCATTCGATATAGAGCTGCACTATCTTTAACCACGTCATGGTAAGTATACTCGACACCCGCTTCATCCAACATTTTCTTTGCTTTTACGCAGTATGGGCAGGTTGCTTTGCCGTAAACAATATTGCCTTTTAGGCTATCTCGTTTCGTCCACTCTTGGATTACCGATTGTACGAGCACACCACGGTTAAGCGCTTCACCTTGGCTGACTACCTTACCTTCCACAACTAAGATAGGGGCGTGCCATGCACCGAGTTTTAAAGGCTCCCACCAGTGAGACAACCAATCTTTCACTTCTAGTTCGACATCGACATCTGCCAGTTCATTCTCAAAGGTGTCCTTCAGAATGTCTTTGGTAAGGGTACATTCTCCACATGGGATGTTTACTTTAAATGGACCCCAGCTGCCTGCCCAACGGTATAGTGTAATCTTGATTGGTTTCTTCATGGTTACGACCTCGCTTCAAATTCTCTTATCAATATAGAACGGACAGCAGAACTATTTATTTCAAACCTTCTAAATTTTCTTCGCTTTAGCTGGTTTTTTTGTTTCCCAGTGGGTAATGAAGGCAACAGACGCAATAATGATTGCCGCACCTAACCAGAGACGCCCCGACGGTACCCAACTGAATACTAGCCATCCAGCCAGAACATTTAGAGGTAATTTTGCATGGTCAAACGGTTGGACAAAGGATGCATCAGCTACTGAATAGGCTTTTACAATGGCCCATTGTGCGAGGGCGGTTAAAACACCAATAACGGCCAGAATACCCCAAATGGTACTGCCACTTGGTGTTTGCCAGTCAGGCACGGCTAACATGATGTTGAACGGTGTAATCAACAGCAGCAGATAAACCACCATGGTTGATGGGCTATCTTGTGATGACAGTTTCTTCACCATCAGCGAGTAGCATGCCCAGAAGAATGCAGCGCCAACAGGTAATAAGGTTGCCCAACTAAAGTCTTCTGCCCATGGCTCTAGAATGATCATTGCACCAATGAAGCCCGCTAATGTTGCTCCCCAGCGTGCAGCACCAACTTTTTCTTTTAAGAACAGTCCCGATCCTATCGTCGCAAACAACGGAGAGGTCATCAGCAGTGCGATACCTTGCCAAATTGGCACAGGGTAAGCGAGCGCCCATATCCAAAGCTGGATACCAATGACCGATAAAAAGACACGGAACACGTGCAGTTTGAGGTTGTCGGTCTTGAGTGCACGGCGAATGCCTAGTGTTTTCAAGTAGGGAAGAATGGCTAATAAAGCGATGGCGTATTGAATGACGGCAACGGTAGTAGAAGTCAGTCCGAAATGAATGCTAGCAATTTGAGTCAGGCTGTTAATTACGGCAAAGGCTAAGCCTGCAGTAAGCATCCAGCTAGCGCCTTGGATCGGATGGTGTTGTGACATGATGTTTCTAATTATTTGATGTGGTTTGCCTATGATACGGATTTAGCACCACTTAACCAGAAAAAAGCATTGATGAAGTTGGTCAGAATATTCGAATATGAAAAAGGTTGAGCAATTGCCCAACCTTTTTAGTGTCTACCTAAAGTAAATTTAGATTAGAAGTCGTAGCGAACACCTAGGCGAAGCGTATCTTCACCTTCAGTTGTTAGTCCTGTAGTTACGTCTTTCACTTCATCTAAGCCATTGATGTAGTAAGAAAGATATGTACGGAAGTTGCTGTTTAGTTTGTAGTAGCCAACAAGCTCGATACCATCAACAGAGTCGGCTGTAGAACCGTTTGCCGCTTCATTTTCTTGGTATGTGTATACTGCTGCAGCAGAAACCTGCTTAGTGATTTTATATTGTGCTGCGAATTCCATTGCAGTGAATGACTCAGCGATAGGGCCAACGGCTTTGTCGTTTAAGTCACCTGTTGAGTAAGTGGCTGCTAGGTAAAGGTTATCTAGTGAATATGCTAGGCCTGCAAGGATTTGGTTTGCGCTTCCGTTACCCGCACCTAGATCCTGACCAGAGTATGCAAGACCAAGGTCTAGACCGATTGGCAATGAATAAACACCAGAGATGCCGTAGCCATCAGTGTCTTTTGCACTGTTTGCTTGGTAAGTTGCTTCTAACTGAAGAGCATCAAAGCCACCGCGGTATGCAAATACGCTATCTTCTTTATCCGAAGCTGCATCGATTACTTGTTGAACACCAGAGAACTCAGTGATATCTGTAAAGTCAGATACGATGACTGAAGCCATGTCTTGGCGACCTACTGAGACTGCTTGTCCATCGAAATCCACACCAGCGTACATGTAACGGTTATCAAACTCGCTATCGCCAGTGCTTTGCTCTGCTTCGTAGAAACCGAATGCAGTAACAGTATCGGTAAGTTCTGTTTTACCGCCAAGGTTTAAACGGAAACGAGTTTTATCTTCCATTGTACCTTCAACTTCGGCACCACCTGAACCGATGAAGTCGCCACGGAATTCCGCACGACCGCCAATCTTAAGCTCAGTACCGTCAGAGCTATAAACTGTTGCTGCTAGAGATGAACCTGAAACTAGTGCTGCTACCACTGCAGAAGCCAGAACTGCCTTTTTCATAATCACTTACCTTATATTTTAAAATCCGTGAGCAATGTGCTCTCCGTTTCGAGATGAGGTTAATTTAGAGCAGCTAAATTAAACTTTGATTTCTATAAAATTACATTTTCGTGAATGGGGAACTTTTTTAAGTGTTGATTTTATTGCACTTTTATTTCATTAGACTGAGTAATTAGTGAATAGTTATACAATTTGTGCTTCAAGAGGTACGTCAGGGGAAGTCATGATTAGAAAGACTTAGTGATAAGTTCGAAAGCGTTTTTGGCTAGAGTGGCGCTTCTAGGACTGATTAACTGCTTGTACTGGTTACGATATCCTCTATGATGCAAAAACTGGCAACAGAATAGATTTTGTTCAAAAGCATGGAGAAGTTGGATGAGAACAGAGTACTTAGGCGATGTTTTACAAGGTAGGCAGGTTATTGGCTCTTTGAATGTTGAAGACTTGCCGATTGGAGAGCATCAGTTTTGGTTTCAAGTCACCAGCGATGGATTAGGACAACCAAAAAATATGCCGGTCTCTGTTTTTAAAGGTAGCAAAGATGGCCCTAAGTTAATGATCACCGCTGGTATTCATGGTGATGAGCTCAATGGCGTGCTGGCTGCCCAGCAAATTATCCGAGACTTATTTGGGAAGGACCTAACAGGGACCGTGACGGTTGTACCAACGGTGAATCTATCAGGTTTACTGAATCATAGCCGAGACTTCATCTCTTCGGACCCAGGTTCTTGCCCTGCCAACCTTAATCGACTTTTCCCCGGAGACCCACATGGCTTGGCAGCCGAGCGCTTTGTTGCTTCTTTATGGGAGCGTTTACTCAAGCACAATGCTACTTTCGCCGTCGACCTACATACCCAAACTCGTGGTGCGGTATATCCGCTATATGTATTTGCAGATTACAGAATTGACCAATGTTTAGAGATGGCGAGACTGATGCAGCCAGACTGCGTGCTCAATGATCCCGGCGATCCTGGCATTCTTGAAACGGTTTGGAATCGAAGTGGAATTCCAAGTATTACGGTTGAAGTAGGGATGGGTAAGTTTACTCAGCCCGATATGATTCAAAGAGCGGTTGACGGCGTATTTAATATGCTCTCTTACTATGACATGTTTGAATCTGATCAAGCCTGTGACCAGATAAACAAGCAGTTACCTGGCATGGATTGGGTTGAAGGCAACAACGTGGTGTCGATTCGTGCTGATATTGGTGGATTTGTGCTGTCTCAAGTTGAACTTCTACAAAGTGTAGATAAGGATGACTTGTTGGCTGTTCAATATGATGCGTTTGGTAATGAGTGCCGTCGTTATCACGCGCCGTCTGCTGGACGTGTCCTTAGCTATAACGTGGATGCGTTGAGAGAACCAGGTGCGCTTGTCTGTCGTTTATTGAGTTAGCTCCTATCGACTTTCACCTTTAGGCACTTGCTCTATCACCTTTGAAACACCTAAAAAAAGACCGAGCTAAGCTCGGTCAAAGGACAGTTGTCTCGAGTTAACACGTCTTCGCACTCTTCGACAGAACTGCTTTTAGGCTAACGAGAATAGATTAAGAATCCATTGCGAGACGGTGACACTTAGAGTGTTTTTCTATTTCAAAATGATGACCTTACAGTCATGACCTCTAACCGCTACGATCAAATACTTATAAACAAAAAAGCCTACTGTGAGTTAAACAAGTAGGCCTTTGGGGCTTTTAATGGGTGGCTTTATCTTTACCTATTAGCGTGATTAAAAAGCCTCATCCACAATTTCTTTTAAGCGATCGTAAGGAACATACCCTGGTAAGGTTTGCCCATTCATCATCAATGTTGGTGTGCCTGTTAAACCAAGTGCACTAAACGTTTGGTGGTTGGTTAGCAGTGTTTGGCTTTGATCAGGTGTAGTTTCTAATTGTGCTTCTGTTCCCGTTTTTTTCGCGACAGCTTGCAGTGATGACTTGGTGTGGATACCACTTTTCGCCATCAATAGTCGATCAACTTCCGGGAAAGCTTCTGGTTTATCCTTCCAAACTTTCATCGCATATAACGCCGCATTGGTATTAAGACCGCTCACTTGTTGCTGCTTGAACGAGAGGTAAACATTGATGATCTTGATATCACTGTCTTCTGAAGCTAATTGAACCAAGCCTTTTTCTAAACGCTTACAGAATGGGCAGTTGTAGTCGGTGAAGTTAATGATCACCGACTTACCATCCGGGTTTCCAGTAATTGGATGGGCATCGTTGTTATACAGCCAATCATGGCTTTCTGCTTGGGCTTTCTTTGCTTGTGCTTGTCCTGCAACATACTGCTCTAAGCTGGTGTGTAGACCCGAAATTGTAGAAGGGTTCTCTTTGAGGAATTGGTTAATTTCCTCAAGTTGCTGTGTTTGTTCTTTGCTTAGTTCTGCGAAAGCGCTTGTGCTCATTAGTGAGCCTAAAATCAGTGTGCTAATCAGAAGTTTTTTCATGTTAATAATCTCAAATTCTTGTAATGGCGAGCGCCTATTGGGTTGCGCTCGCGCTCATGTTCTTTAGTCGGTTTAAATTGACCCAATGGCCTGTTTTACAGATAAGTTATGCAAAGTAAGTTCTTAGCCAAAGTCCGATTGGAGAAGTCACGCCTGTTGCGATACTGCTAATCTTTCCGTCTTTGATGATGACGATACTTGGGGTGACATTGATTCCCCAGTCTCTACTGATATGTCCTGAAAGATCATTGATCACCGGGAAGTCATACTCTTTGGCGTCCATGAAGCGCTGAACTCGTTCGTTGGGGCCTGATGAAAGCGCTACAGAGACCACTTGATGGGAGTCATTGAAGCTATTTATGGTCGGGCTTACAAATTTGCAGGCACCACACCAAGTTGCCCAAAAATAGACGATGACAGGCTTACCGTTTTTGCTTAGCTCAATAACATCAATACCTTCGCCTTGGATTGACTGTCCAACGATTGGAACCGCGTCTCCTTGAGGCATACTTCTGCTGTGATAAAAATCCATCGCAAATGAAACCACACCAACGATCAGTATCATTGAAACGAGTTCCTTGCCCCATTTTTTGAGGCGACTTGGCTTTTTGGTTTCGCTTTTCACAGAGTCGTCTTCCGTCGTGTCTGGTTTCTTTGCACTATTTTGAGTCTTCATCAACTACCTCGCTGCATCGATGGCTTGAACAACGGTTTCACTATTGAGGATCACGGGAAGAGGGATACCGCTTGGGTAACTTGGGCCGTAAACGATGTTAAATGGAACACCGAATCGCCCATTACTTTGCAGGTATGAGGTGACACTTTCGCTTGGAGTGGTCCAATCGCCTTTCATTAAAACAATGTCTTCTTGCTGTAGGTGGCTGTACACCGGATCTTGGAGAATCACACCGATCTTGTTTGCTTTACAGGTGATACACCACTCTGCTGTCACATCGACAAAAACCGTTTTACCTTCCTCAACTAACTGAGGAATTTGTTTAGCATCTAACTTCTGCCAAGGTAAGTCATCCACAATCGGAGTTGCCCAGTTATCCGCAGTGACGCTGCCTACGATAAGCGCTGCACCAAATACTATTGTGGTGGTAGCCAAGATAGGAGCGAGTACCTTAGTGCCGAGCTTCTTGCCAATCCAAATCAATACTGTTGTTAGGATCAAAACGGAAAGCACGATCGTTGGGAATTTTCCAATGAATGGGCTCAGTAGACTCGTTAACCATAGGCTGGTAGCGAACATCATTAAGCCGAAAATCAACTTAACTGTGAACATCCAAGGGCCAGGCTTAGGCATTAGCTTGGTTAGACGTGGGAAGGCAGCAAAAACCAGCCAAGGTGCACTCATACCGATACCGAGAGCGATGAAGATAGCCCATAATTCTTGGTAGCTAGCACCAAGCGCATAAGCGACAGCCGTTCCTAGGAATGGTGCGCTACACGGTGTTGCTAAGAGTGTGGCAAACATGCCTTGAACGAAGTGGCCTGAATGTGAATCATCCCCTTTGGTTGCCACCCAGGTGTTTAAACCTGAAGGCAGTCGGAACTCAAATAAACCCAATAGGTTAATTGAGAACAGCAAGGTGATGATGAGCATGAAACCGATAAACCAAACGTTCTGGAATTGAATTCCCCAGCCAATCGCATTACCACCTACTTTTAAGAGCGTCATACCAAGAGCGAGCAACGCAAATGAAGTAATAACACCGGCAGCAGAAGCAAAGAACGAAAGTCGGATATGACGATTTGATGCACCTTGGTTTTGAATGATGCTGTTTAGTTTCATCCCTAATACAGGTAAAACACACGGCATAATATTCAAGATCAAGCCACCAATTAAGGCAAAACCGATCATCGCGATAAAGCCGTTACTGCTCTCTTGATAAGCTATCGGGTCTGAGCCCACTTGCGCAGTCATCTCCTCGGCAAAGTTCGTGTCCGATACTGTGACACTCACCGTGCGATCCGTTAAGTCGACTTCACCAAGCCAATTACTGACATCGAAAACAGCCGTGAGAGTATTATCGGTAATATGGATCTTTGGTTGAGCGAAAAAGTCATCAATAACCTCTTGTCCATCGATAAGCACTTGTGGTTTATCCCAACCTTCTTTGCTAGTTAGTTGCGTTACCAGTTGTTGCTTGCTTTTATCCCAAAATAGTCCATTGACTGAGGTGCGGTTGGCTTCACGTGGGGACTGACTCATGCCTTGGTTGAACAAGAACATGGCTTGCTCATCAAGTTGTAAGGAATGAGGATCGATCGGCAGTTCAATGTCGTAGTCGGTTAAGACACAGATATTGGTACAAGACGGAAAGGTGAGTGACGCCCTGAATAGTGCTGGTTGCGTGTTGTCTTTCAATGTCAGCGTGATCGGAAAACTCACATGATGCTTGTAGCCTAGCGTCATAACATCGAGTTGTTCGTAATACTTAGGAATCGGCCAATGCCATTCCACAGACTTGATGTTAGTTGAATCAGACCAGTCCCAGCTCGGCGGTATGCCACCCTCTCCAGGGCTACGCCAATAGGTTTTCCAATCACCGTCGAGCTCGACATCAAGAACGGTTTGAACCTTAGAACCGTCATCCGACTGCTCACCAGTCGACATCATGCGCATTTTTACAGGCGGGTGCTCAGGCACGCTTAGCCAGCCGGTCGTTTGTGCCAGAGCGGTGAATGACGTCATTAGCAGTAGTGCAGTGACTATAGTTTTCGCGCATGTACGCATGCAGAATGCCAAACAATCGGCAAACTTGGTTAGAAGTGTGTTGTACACAAATGTATCTCCAAAAAATAAATAAAAGGGTGTAATGGCCCGGTTATTTATTCTCTAAATATACAGTGCTTTAAGTGTAAGCGGTGCTTTGTTGGTCGAGCAGAGCGATGATTGTCTCTAGATAATCTCGATATGTGAGGTGGAAGGCTGAATGCTACAGCGATCAGAAGAATAAAAGGGATCAGCCAGCCAGTTTTAGGTGTTGCGAAGGTGAGCATTTTAGAGCTCAGGTCACAGGCGCTCGAAGTTGGCGCAGACAGTGGTTTAGATGCTTGAGAACCGAATACGCTGGAATAAAGCTCAGACATTTTTTCGGACGAAGCCATAGAGGTTTGCGGATCACTGCTTTCAGTGCCAAGGCGTGTTGATTGACTAACAGAATAGTTGGAAAACGTAACTTTATTTGCAGACAGCGTACTCGCCAGACAAGTTATGATAACCAGTCCGGTAAGGAAAAGCGCCCAAAGCGATTGCTTTTGTTGGCGGTTTTGTTGAGATAAAAAGAAACTAGGTGTGCTTAGCAAATCAATCAGTAATAGAGTCAGTTAGTATCGGGTCTTGGTCTTTAAATTGACGAACTATTTTTAATCACAGAGTTATCAAACAGCTCATTTCACGGCGGCTAGCTTAGATAACTTTGCTTCGTGCTACAAGTCATAAAACTGTCAAAGCCCAAAGGTGTATCATCACCAAACCTAGACGTTAAGGCACCGCGATTTGAGTTAAGTTCATAAGAATCTGATCTTTTTTAATATTTCTTTTACGGTGTCGCTAATAAACGTTTGCGATGATTTCGGGTACAAAAAAAGCCCAATCATTCACCTGGAATCTGATTGGGCCTGTTCAATTCTTATCTGTGGCTGCAGAAGCTTAGTATTCTAACTTCCTGCTTAGCCGTTTTAGTGACTGCGGCGTGGGCCGTTACGCACTAGGTCTTTGCCGTTTTCAAATACTTCGTCAGTGATCCAACGAGCAAGTAGAACTTGGTGGCTGCTATTGAATACAGCAACAAAGTGACGACCGTCAGAGTTATTGGTCGCCATACCAACGCCTTCAACACCTTCTAGGCCTAAACCGCCAGCTTCTACTGAAATTAGGAATTGTTCTAGTTCTTCAAGCGTTTTAATTACATCAAGTTCGTTGTTCATTTTTTCATTCTCTTGCTGTAACCAATACCGGGTAATAAGGCGTTTTAAAGCATGCGCCTAAAGCCGATCTCAGTCGTTATTCTTTGTTGGATGCGTACTCTACAGGTCATGGAGAGGGATTGGAACTCTCAAATATTAGATACGGGCTGATATTTTGCGAAGTTTTAACACAACATACGTTTAAATGCTTGTTATCCATCTTCTTTTTACTACTATTTATAGGGTCAATTTAGACAGTAATAGGAATTAATATGATGAAGGTTTGGCGTTGTCTATTGTTAATGTTGACGTTTGTCGCGTTCGGAAGTTTCGCGCAAAGTGTCGATAAGATAACACAAGTACAAGATCAACTTATGCTCGATCTGGCAACATTAGAGACGGCGCATGATGCTGAGAAACCCTTTCTTGAAGATATTTTGAGACGCAAAAACCAAGGGCTACGTGAGGAGATTTTTACACAACTCTCTTCAGACAAGAAAGAAGGGCTGGATGCCGTTCTGGCTCAGCAGGTTGAACTTTTACAAAAGCTACTGACATTGAACGAAGATAAAATCGTTTCAATGAGTAAAGAAAACCGTTCGGCTGAAGGTGATGTTAAGAAGCGTCTTGAATTACGCATTCAGAAACGAATCGGAATGATGGACACCTACTACCAGCAGCTCGCTAAAACATTAGCATGGTCAAAAGAGCGTGGTGTCGATGTTACAGCATCGGAAGATACGCTTAAAAAGGCGCTAGTTTCTCGTTCTAAATACTTAACAAACGCGATTCTCTACACAGATACGCAGCGACAAGATTTAGAAGCTCGCTTATCTTTTGTTAACGAAGAAGAGAAAGTGACTATTAAGAAGGAGCTTGAACGCTTTAGTGAACGCACGAGCGTGATGGTGGCCAGCTTAGAAGAGACAATTTCTCTGATGGAACCGTTTGGCGTCGATGTGACCTCATACAAGCGAGTGTTGCTGGCGACAACGGGAGACATTAATGCTGATGTGTTAGACGTTGATGTTGCATTGGAGCTTTTAGATGGTTGGCTTCGTTCATTCAGTGCTTGGGCATTCGAGAACACGCCATCATTCGTTGTTAAACTGGCTCTGTTCCTAGGTATTTTGTATGTAACGCGTCTACTGTCGAACGTTGCGCGCAAAACCGTTCGTAAGAGTGTGTCGCATTCGAAAATGGACTTCAGTGTATTGATGCAGGACTTCTTTGTATCAATTGCCTCGAAAGCAGTCGTGTTTATCGGTTTGCTTATCGCGCTGTCGCAAATCGGGATAGAGCTAGCACCACTACTAACCGGTTTCGGTGTTGCCGGTGTGATCATTGGTTTCGCATTGCAAGATACGCTATCTAACTTTGCTTCTGGTTTGATGATCTTGATCTACCGCCCGTACGATGTGGGTGACATGGTGAAAGTGGCTGGTGTTCAAGGCACGGTAAAAGACATGAGCCTTGTATCAACCACAGTACAGACTATCGATAACCAGCGCCTAGTGATTCCAAATAATAAAATTTGGGGTGATGTGATCAACAACATCACTGCAGAGCGTGTGCGACGTGTCGATATGGTATTTGGCATTGGCTATTCTGATGACATTGATAAGGCGAAAGCAGTATTAAACGAAATCATTGTTGCGCACCCTCTAGTGCTAAAAAAACCAGAGCACATGATCAAGCTGCATACCTTAAATACATCTTCTGTCGATTTCGTGGTAAGACCATGGGTTAAGACCGACGATTACTGGGATGTGTATTGGGATGTGACGGAAACCGTGAAGAAACGCTTCGACGAAGAGGGCATCACTATTCCATTCCCTCAACGTGATGTGCATGTATACAATCACGAAGAGAGCTAATCACTCATTGATTAACGTGGTAATTAAATGGACGCTGAATAGGCGTCCATTTTTTGTTGGCGTATCTTATTTTCGTTCTCTTATCTCCCTTCACCCAACTGAGAATTACGTTATCATGGGGCTGGCTCAGTCTGGATAGTTGAAATCGAATGGATGATTCACAGCAAAACCCTAACACAAAAAAAACAACAGTAAGAAAAGCTCGACGAATCGAAAGCGTCATGAACTCTGCCATGTGGCACTTAACCCAGAGGGATATGACAGAAAGTGAGTTGACTGCGAAACTGAAAGTGAAAACGGACAATCAAGATTGGATTGACGAAACCTTAAGGAACTTGAAAGGTTACGGGTATCTAAAGTCTGATCAGGATTTTGCAGAGCAATTTGTCGAGCAAGCTTTCTTTGGTGAATTTGGCTCGCGATACATTATTGAAAAGTTGAAGAAGAAAGGGCTAACCGACTCGGTCATTTCCGATGCGATTCATAAGGTATCTGCTGATAAAAACATCGATGAACAAATGATATTGATCGATCGAATCAATCATTACTATTCAGGCTTTACCATGAGCCGTGAAAAGCTTGTAGCGACACTGCAAAAACGTGGCTTCAGCTATCAACAAGTCAAAATCGCGATCGATCAGCATCCACAAGCTCATGAGCTTAAGAGTAATATTCAGATCAAGGCCGAGAAAGCTGATTTGGAGAAAGAAGTGTTGAAATACGCACGAAAAGGGAAGGGGTTGACTGCCATTCAGCAAGAGCTGAAACAACGACAAATCGACACTAGCGAGCTATCTGCGTTAATCGATCGATTAATCAACGAAGAGCAACTGGACTTCTACTCGTCTTGTTTAGAACAGCTGCAGAAAAAGTCTTACGATCTTAACGACCACAAAGAGCGCTCTAAGGCTTATGCGATGCTCAGTCGTAAAGGTTTTTCATCTGATGAGATAAAGTTCGCGTTGAGTGAAGGTAACGAGTAGGTTACGTGCTGAATCATAAGGATAAACAGGGCTATCGAATGGTGTTTTCATTTTCAGCAATACCTAACCCATTACGTAAAGCGAACTGAACAAGCTCATTGTGATTGTTTAAATTCAATAGACCGAGCATCCGATACTTGTGCGACTCAATCGTTCTTGAGCTCAAATGCAATTGCTCTGCACACTCTTTGGCACTGAGGCCTTGAGCGATAAGTGCCAAAACTTTGGTTTGCCTCTTAGTGAGCAGTAGCAATTTATCACTATCATCTTCTAATAGGTTTTCATTCTGTTTTAACGTTCGCGCCAATGTTGAATGTTGCCAGTAACAAAGCCATATTTCACAGACTAGCTTTAAGCGTTCAATGTCTTCGAGCTCGAAAGTTGTATTGTTATCATTAAAGTTAGTAAATGAAAGGGCGCCCCAACGTTGGTTAAATAACTGCAAAGGAATGATACAGTGCCACCTTCCGCCTTCGTTGTAGAGCTTTTTTAGAACGTAATTTTTACTTGAAACGAGTTCGCTCTTAGTAAAAGCGAGATAAGTTTCACTGGTTTTTAAAAGCTTTAAGTAATCGAGGTAATTTCCACCAACATAATTTTGTTTATTAATTGGTGGAATGTGTGCTTTGGACACGGAACACGTTTTTCCATCTTCTAGCAATACCATTGAGTTGGGATAAAGTGTCAAGCGGTCAATTCCAAACCAATTAAGTACATCGAAACTTGCCTCAGCCCAAGTCGCATGAAAGTTGTTCGGATCACTATTGATGAGCGTAGTGGATTGCTTCATTAATAGTTGTTCAAAACTTAGGTTAACAGCGGACACGTTTTACCTTTATCAACATATTCATTTACTCAATGGCACAGAAGATATTCGTTCAAGCTTTGCAGTGCAAGATAAGATTCTTATATACATTATAGGTTCTAATTTTATTCTTTTTATAACTCTTAGTTCTATGTTGCGCGACAATAAGCAGTATATTTACTGCATCAATTGAACAGTGTTTTTAATAAAATCGGGTATTTCTTTTCGGCTAGTTACAGTGAGCATACTGCGAGCAATATTGACGCTAATTCTCTGTGTACTGACTTTTTCAGATGCATTCGCCTCCCCAATATTTGTTTACGCACAATCTCCAATTCACTCGAACGTGCTCTCTACACAGCTTCGTACGCTCAGCCAAATAGAGCGGGTACGATTGAGCTTAAGTCCTCTTATACGCAGGCCAGTATATGGGCGACCAGTGCCCGGACTTTTCTGAATCTTCCAACGAGGTGGTTGTGGGGTATCGCTATCGTTTGTACCGCCTTGCTTTAGAAGCCTTGATGGTTGAGAACATTCGCAATATGGATAACACTACCGATATCGGTTTTACGCTCGGCTTACATTTCTCAATATAAAAGCGATATCAACATATAATTATTTAATCAAATTCATCTTAGCTATAAAATTTCAGTAATTTTACGGTATATCAATAACTGTAATTTTTGAACAATAGCGCCACTCCAAAAGGCCGGACTAACAAGGCCGAATCAATATATAGGTAGTGGTAATCATGAAAAAAACATTAGTAGCACTTGCGATTGCAAGCATTTCAACTTCAGCATTCGCTGTAAACACAAGCAGCCAAAATAGCCAGAATGAAGAGATGTTTGCTTTTGATTCTATGCACAAAGATCAATTCTCAGTAGCAGGTTCTTTCGGTGTTGGTGGTTACTACGACACCGGTTCAAAAGCATTTTACGATGACTGGGCGACTGGTCTAACACTGGCGGTAAGCTACCGTAACAACCGTTTTGTTGGTTACTTCGAAACAGACATGATGCTGAACTACACAACTGACAATAACGTTGCAGCGAAAGACGCAGCAACATCTGGTTGGGTGAATGGCATTGATACAGGCCCAGCGACAGATGTTGATAAAGCGTGGTTAGGTTTCGACACTGGTTACGGTATCGCTTCATTCGGTTGGGAAAACGATACGGCACTAGATAAAATTGACGGAGCTGGTGATAACACTTACGAGTTTGGTGCTTCTGCTGGCGACGCTTCTGATGCATTCAACGTCGTTAAGTTCCAAGGCGCAACTAACAGTATTGCTTACGCAATCTCTTACTTTGAGACTGATGATGACCATAACGACGCAGATAAAGGCGTTAACGGCTACATCGGTATCGAGCAAGAAGTATTTAGCGTATACGCGGGTTACGAAGCTCGTGACGATGAGAAAGATTACGAAGTATACACAGTAACTGGCAGCATGAAGTTAGGTTCAATGAAGCTAGGTCTTAACTCTTGGATCGATCAAAACGATGAGATGAAGAATACAGGCTTCTACTTCTCTGGCGGTTACACATTGTCTGATGACCTAACGATTGCAGCCGGTTACGCTTTCAATACTAACGAAGAAGATAACCTATCAGATGTCGACTCTTCGTACATCAACGTTGCAGCTATGTACCGTATTGCTGATAACGCAGACATGGGTATTGATATTAAACAAGATATCGAAGGTGCACGCTCAATTGGTAACACGCAATACGACGAAGAAACACACGTATTCGCAGCTGCTTACTACTACTTCTAAGAGTAGTGTCGAGGCTTAGGCGCGCTTGAGAGCCTAAGACTTTAAAACTCGAATATTGAGACTGAACGTCATGGTGTAATTGCTGCCCGGTCTTTACACCATATTCTCTTCTTTGCGCAGCTTAAGCATCCACTGTTCGACATGTGGTATGCCACTCAAGCGTTACGAGTGGATTATTATCTGGAGAAACAAAATGGTTAAGAGCATATCTGGCAAGGGTGTCATTTATGGCAATGAGACTCTGTTTACGTGCAAGCCTAATCGAAATGGATTGTTCGAATTGGCACGTAAACATGGAAGAGCTGCTGGTACTCGTCCACAAGACTCACAAAACAAAGTCTACGCAGAATCTTTAGATGAAGCATGGAACTTACTGAAAACTGAAAAGTTTTATATTGTTTTGACTGGACAAGTATATGGCATTCATAGAAAGTCTTTGAGAAGCGTTGAATCGGTTGATATTGAATTTGATACCGAAACACGCTCGGCGTGCGCTACGGCGTAATGCCAATATTGAAAATAAAAAGGACGATTAATATCGTCCTTTTTACTTTCTAAGGTTTAATCAACGAGTGATAGTGAATTGGAAACGTTGATTATCGTCCGTATTTTTCAACAATAAAACGCTCAAAATCATCACACATTTGTTCATTCGACTCTTCATTATTCGCTAATTCAGTTGCGCCGTCGACGATCGATATTTTCGCATTTAAATCGGTGATTTGTGCACGTTCACGAGAAGCCAGTTGTTTGATCTTTTTCTCTTCAATTGCCCATGCTTGATCTGGTGTTAAGTTACACTCATCAGCAAGGTATTTGGCATTGAAACCCTCTCCAGTCAGGCTTTCTATTGTTCCATTGTGATTAACACTATTGCCTTTATACCAATAGTGCTTAGCCAATAAAGGGCCGATCTCAGGGTTATCTGTTAAGTAACCAAACTTGTCAGTAAAGTAAGCTCGCGTTTGATACACCGCCATGTGAGCCAATAAGTAACCTTGGTATGCACAAGAGGCTTCGTCTGATAACAGATGCGGGATCGCCATTAATGGACGTGGGCTGCAATCCAAACCGAGTATGCTTTTTTCGCTACGACGAGCGAGCTCTGTGATCTTCTCAGGCGTAAGATCTTCTTCAGCCATCTCATACAGCGCTCGTTCAAAGTAAGGCACCACAAGAATACTGCGTTCTTGGTAGGCTCTGAATGGCTGCTTGCTGTCAATCATCGCTTTAATCAGCTCATCAGGTACTGGCTGACCTTCATCATTGATTGCGTATTGTTTTAGCCAATCGGCATCATTTAAAAGGCTATCGCAGAACATAGACTGAGTTTCCGCGTAAGCCATTGAGGTCGGTGCAAACTCTTGAGAGAAACACGGCGCGTTCATTTTGACGTTGGCAAAGTGTGCCGCGTGTCCGCCCTCATGAAACAGAGTGTTGATTCCATCATAGCCGCTTCCGACTTGATCGGGCTTAGCGTTACTTGTGAAGTTGACTTGAGCTGGCACCCAAGTGTCTTGGTCATAGAACGAAGGAATAGGTCCATGACAAAAACCATTTGGGTACTTGCCTTTACGATCAAGTAGATCCAACTTCAGTGTGGCTTGAGAATATTCGATATTTAATCGGCCAAAAGATTCAACCCAGCGTCTCAATGACTTTGAGAAAGGGACGTAAGGGTCGAGGTCATTCATCACGTCACCAGCAAAAGAGTAGGTGAAGTTATGGCCTTCGAGCGCGCTTTGACCCTTTTGCGCAGCCAAGTTGGTGAGACTTTTTTGGTGACTATCTCGGGTACGTGCCTCAAAGTCGTCCAAAATCGCAAACAGTTGCTCAGTGGTCATCTGCTCCGTTTTTACGACGGAATAATCGAAAAACGTTTTGAACCCCAGAGATTGGGCAAACTTATTACGTTTTTTGATGAGTTCAATAAAGCCGTTCACAAGTAGCCATTGTTCTAGCCCCAATAAGGCTTGGTGTGCTGAACGTCTAACTTGCTCACTACTGTTACTTCTCACCGCTGAACCTAGGACAGGAAGCGAACCTTCTGTTTCTTGTCCCACTTCATTTACGTAAGTCATCACGTGGTTTTGCTTTTTCTCAAACAATTCCCCTTCAAACTTGATGAGGTCGGCCTTTAGCGCTTGTGAATCTTGCGATTCGATAGCATGTGATTTGAACGTAGCTAACCAACCATTTAGCCCAGTTAAGGTGCTCTCTTTTTCTTGAGGATCTTGAATTTGGTCGATGGTACTGAGTTGGGTTTCGATAGCCTTTATCTGTTCAGCAGAGCTCAGAAACTCGGTCCACTGAGTTTGAGCGAGGGTTGAGCCATCATGATCGTCACTGATGCCCATGTAGGTATCCCAAAAGAAGTCTTCTTTGGTTTTGTGAGTTGCAAGATACTTGTGATTCAGTTGGTTGAGGTAGTTCGTTGCCGTCATGACATTCCTTGAAAATTAACCAGTAATTTCAACATTATGACACATTCACTGAATGTATTTTGTGACGTTAGATATAACTGAATGAAAGTCACAGCATATCGGTTTACTTTACAGCGTATCAATGGTAATTAATTAACTGTTAAAGATTTGTTGTTTGCTAGTATTTATTAGAGTGTTTTTGCTGATTTTTTAGTCTTTTATTGAGCGCATTGATGCTCTCATGTCAGCGTTGTGTAAGGAAGAGGTTTAGGATGGATCCTATTTTATATATCGAAGTTGGCGGGGTAATTTGGCAGGTATTTCCTGACGGTACTTGGCAGCCATTACCTGCTGCGCAAGCGAAGGTCGATGGCGTGCAAATGGTGAGTATTCAATCTCAAAACTTGGACCAGACTCAACCTCTGACAGAACCACAAATAGAAGCTGTAGAACAACAGTTGGAAAAGGTGGTGACACAGCTTGTAAACAACATTGAAAGCTCGCCAGAACAGCCGAGTGCTTCAAACGACCAACCTAGCGCTAGTGCCTCTTTTATCGCCTATGTCCGATCTACACTAGACGAAACCCTGGCAGAAGCCGGTTTTGATACTCGACCAACAGAATACTTTGAAGACGACACAACATCGAATGAAGGCAACCTCGACATACTTTTACCGAGTGCTGTATTAACCGTTGATATTTTAGATGGCGGTGATGGGTACGAAAACCAGTTCGAAGTACCTTCAGTCACGATAACGGGGACCGCTGTTGATGTTCGAGACGGGCGTACCGTTCTTCTAACGATCACTGACATTAATGGTAATACGGTAACCACAACGGCAACCACAATCGATGAAACCTATGTGGTAAACGGCGTTGATCTCTCTTCATTAACTGAGGGTGATCTCAAGGTCGATGCGGTGATTGCTGATGAGTTTGGCAATAGCATTGCAGCTAATGACTCAACAATCAAAGACACCCTAGCCACAATCGATGTCGATTTTGATGGTTTTGGTGATGAGTTTTACAACCAGTTCGAAATTGCCAACGGAGCGCTAGTCGGCACCGTTGCCAATGTTGAAGACGGTCAGACGATAAGCATTTCCATTACTGATAGCCAAGGCCTCACCCAAGAATACACAACGACTGTATCGGGTGGTACATGGACTCTCACCCTTCAAGACTATTCAAGTTTTGCGGAAGGGGAGCTGTCGGTGATTGCTAACACCATCGATATCGCCGGAAACCCAACCACAGCGACGGACACCATTGTCAAAGATACGCTGGCGAGCATCACTGCAAGTGTTGATGATGGCGGCGATGGTGTTCTCAATAGTTTCGAAATCCAATCTGCCAAATTCTTTGGTACGGTACAAAATGTTGAGGATGGCCAAACGGTCAACATCCGAATTTCAGACAGCACCACCAACGTGATCGTTCTAACGGCAACGGTTGTGAGTGGTGCTTGGTCTGTCGAAGGCGTCGATTTAACGAGCTTTGCAGATGGCAGTATTTCTATTGAGGCTGACACTATTGATATCGCAGGTAACCCAGCGAATGCAGTAAATAGTGCAGGGGTCATTGTTATTGATACTGTTTCGCCAGTTATTGATATTGATACGTTAGATGGCTTTAGTATTTTGGCATTTCGTAGTGGCCAACTTACCACCATGCAGGGTACAACCAATGTTGCAGAAGGGCTCCCGGTTTACATTGAAGTAAGCGATGGGACTCAGACACTAGTCTTTGAAGGTGTTGTTGATTCTGCGGGTAACTGGCTGGTGGAAAATATTGATATTTCTGCCCTAGATTCATCTGCAGAATGGACGATTGACGCAAAAGTTTTCAATACCGTCGGCAACGAAGCCGTCGATGACATGCCAACGATTATTCTTCCTGAATCTGTGGTGTTTTCGGAAACTATTGTCGGGATCTTCGGGAATGAAAGCCAGTCGTCGGATATACGGATTGAGTTTGCTGATTTTTCTTTAAGCCAAGAACAAGGTCTCCTAGAGTCTCTAACATCCCAAGGACGATCAATCGAAGTTACAGTCTTCGCTGGCCAACAGGGTCTGATGGGAGTGAGAAGCGATGGGGTAAGAGTCTTCGATGCCTCAATCTCTGGCAGTGATGTAATTATCAATTTTTACAAGGCGATTGACCAGCAGGCTGGGCTCGATTCAATTCAGACGGCTCTGTTAATTGAGGGGTTACAGACAGATGCTGACGGCACCACTGAGCTCGTTATTGGTCATTTGCCTATTGTTATTAAAGACTCCGAGCCTCTGATATTTGGCGAGTCTTACGACGTAGTTGAAGGAAAGACGACGTCGGGGAATGTGTTAGACAATGATTTTGACCTTGATGGAGCATTAACTATCACGAGTGTCGAGGTCAATGGGGTTGTCAAAAATATTTCGGGAAGCTCTCCAGTTTCATTTGATACTGCGAAAGGGGTTTTGACAGTATTTGCAAATGGTCATTGGAACTTTGTCGCAGATAGGAACCTGGATCATACAATCGATCAGAGTATTACATTTGATTATGTAGCTGGCGATAATAGTGGGGACTCTGGTCACGGCACCGCGGTTATCGATATTTTCGATGGTGATGCGGGACAAATAGTAGACGGAGGTGCGACTACCACTGAAACGGATGTTTCGGACGGTGTACAAACTGTCGTCGGTCAGTTTACTGTTTCCGCAGGTTCAGACAATCCAGATCCCGCCTCGATTGTATTTAATGCCAATACCTTAGTGCAGTTAAATGCCCTGGGCTTGACGACTGGGGATGAGGAGTTTCCTCTAACTTACACGTTAGCCAATGATGGTAAAACGATTACCGCACAAGCAAATGGTGAAACGATATTCACGCTATCGTTGAGCGCAGTTGCCAGTGGGATTGATGTTCTAGCAGATGTCACTTTAGTGTTAGAGCAGCCTATAAACCACCTGATCAGCAACGATTCTATTACTTTACCACTTACTATTGATGGGGAAGATTTAGATGGTACTGCTTTAGAGCAAGGGCAATTTGATTGGATTATCCAGGATGGGGTTGATCCGGTATTAACTTCAACTGGCAATGCTGCTGTGGACGAATCTGATCTTATTAGTGGCAGTGTCTCTGATACTGGTATTTTTAATCTCAACGTCGGGAGTGATTTTGTCGAGTCAGTCTTTTTCGATGCTGCAGATCAGCCGCAGTTATTTAGTGGCGGTGTACAGATCATTTATGTGGTCTCTGCGGATGGAAGTGAACTTATTGGCTATGTTGGCTCTGAAAGTGCTGACAATAAAGCATTCACCTTGAGCTTTACCTCTCCTTCTGGTGAGGCGGATACTGATGTTACTTATACTTTTGAACTCTTTAAGGGACTCGACCAAGATAACATTACAGACGAACTTCCATTTGTTGTTACCGCCAGAGATGATGACAACGATGAAACCAAGTTAACCTTGAATGTATCAGTGACTGATGGCGGCGAGCCAACGATCGGTTCTGGAATGGTTGAATTGAGTGAAATTCCTGTTGCTGATAGTACTCCATCGGGAGTTGGGTCAACAGCAAACGTGAGCTTAGCCGTTACCGCGGGCAATGACCCTCTGGTTTTCTTAGGTCTGGATGTGACCACGGGCCAAGCTGTTCTTGATAGCGATGGTGTAGCGGTAACCAGCAATGGTGAGGCGCTGACTTGGCGTGATAACGGTAATGGTACCTTTGATGCAGTTCTTGGTAATGGCGATGCTGTTTTCAGAATCAAATTACCAGATAGCTTCAGCCTTGAAGCCAATGGTTCAACAAGCGTTGACGTCGTTATTGAACTGTATCAGTCCATTGATCATGGCTCAGGTTCTAAAGACACCGAACTGACGATTCCAGCTTCTATCGTCACCATTGATTCCGATGGTTCGAGAGACACGCAAGAGTCTGATATTAAAATCTATGACGGTAAAGATCCTGAAATTTTGGTGACTGGAAGCATCTCAGTCGATGAAGATGGTTTGCTGGGAGATGGTCAGCAAATTGGAGTCGAAGATAGCAGTCCTTCTTTAGGTATTATTGAAGGCTCTGATGATGTTGTTTCTGTCACGGTCAACACCGCAGCATTTGATGCACTAAGCTACACTAGCGCTGGGAAAGCGATCTCCCTCCAAGCTGTTGATTCTGATGGTTGGTATTACGGGCAAGATACTGACGGCAATAACGTATTTAGGATTCGCTTTAATACTGACGGGACCACTGAGTTTGATCTCTATGCACCACTAGATCACGCATATGGTAATAATGGCGAGAATAACTTAGCGCTTAATTTCGAGTTGGTGGTGAACGATGCGGATGGAGACAGCTCAGATCCTGCTACTTATTCTGTCAACGTAAAAGATGATGTTCCAACTGCTCGAGATGGTTCTATTGAAATGGTTGAGGGTGATAACCTTACTGGGCAATTCTTAACCGAAGAGTTTGCTGGCGCCGACGGTGCAGAAATCGTTAGCTTCACTTATCGTAATGTTACTTATACGTTTGATAATGCAGGCACGCCAATCACGATCAACTTGATTAATGATTATGATGGTGGATCGACTTATGGACAGTTTACGCTTTCACCTGATGGTAGCTACCAGCTCACTACGAATCCTAACGTAACGACGGATCCAGATGATCCTAAGATCGTTGATGACATTGATTACTTGGTCCGAGATGCGGATGGCGATGAAGTCACCAGTAACGCAGAGCTTGTTCTGGACGATAACGAAGGTTTCATTCGTTATGAAGACTCAGAAACCACAGAAGATAATGATGCGATAATTGTCGTCAGTGTCTCAACGGGTGATATTGACCAAAGTGAAACCGTTACCGCTATCGAGTTCTCCGAAGCATCATTAAATGGCGGTAGCTTGTATCTTGATGGGGTATTGCTTCAAGTTGTTGACGGCAAGGTCACCTTATCTGGAAGCCAGCTGACGATGATTGATAGTCAGTTTACGGGGCCGAACGGGCAGTTAACCTATCGCCCTGCGCTTCATGAATCTAATACTACGTCGACGGTTATTTTGGCAATCAATGCCATCATTAGTACCGACACGGTACCAAAAGAGCTCACCGCTGATATTGCTGTTTCTGTTTTACCTGTAGCTGACGCACCGGATTGGTCTGACTCGGTCTTCACTTATCAATCTGTGGAAGATGACGCCGACCCTATTAAGCTTGATATTACCGCTCAACTCGTTGACCAAGATTCGTCGGAAACGCTGACTTATACGATAAGTGGTATTCCTGATGGTCTGAATATCACCTTGAATGGAAATGTCGTTAAAGAGGGTAAGGAGTACACTCAGAATCAAATCGACAAAATGGAAATCAGAGCTGATGAAAACTTAGCGGGTCGATTTGAATTCGAAATTACTGCAATTGCCACTGAATCCGGAAACTCCTTCGCTGATCCTGCCGATAAAACGGCTGATAATGTTCATACTGTCATCGTAGAGATCTCTCCTGATGCGGATAAACCAATTCTATCTGTCAAAGATTACAAAGGTTTGGAAGATGAGAACATTTTCCTGAAGAACGTAATTAGTGGTGCGCTGACTGATACCGATGGCTCCGAATCCTTAAGCTATCAAATTGAAGTAAAAGACGGATGGTCAATTCAAGGTGGGTTATTTGATCTGATTGGTCCTAACACTTATCTGGTATCTGCAGAAGCGATAGAGAACGGCACCGCTTATTTAATACCAAAAGAAGACATCAGTTCATTTACAGAAGACCTATACATTAAGGTAACGGCCGTCTCTTATGAATCGACTATTGACTCGCTAGCGCCTATTAATGTGACGGCGGTTAGCGACACTGAAACCATCAATATTTTCCTTAAAGGTGTGGTAGATGAGCCGATCGTTGTGGATGGGGGCAATGCGCACTGGGAATACGATAGCGATACTAAAGTTATCAGCAATCAATCGGTGCTTAATGAAGATGGTTTGATCCGACTGGATTTTGTTGTCCAAACTTCGGACGACGATGTGTCAGAAGAGATCAACATACTGCTCACTAACATCCCTGAGGGCACTTTGCTGGTAGATGCGTTGGGAGAGCCAGTATCGCTAACAATTGCTTATATTGATGATGTCACAGGGCCAGTCTTCCAAGTTTCTAACGCTCAACTGAACGACTTGTACCTCAAGCCAGTACCTGACTTCAGTGGTGAATTAGAGCTCACAGTCATTGCTATATCAACAGAACCTGATGGTGATTCAGGCGAATTTCCGATGACCTTAAAGGTAGAACTAGCCCCTGTCGTTGATCAAGAAGATGGTCAAGTCGTTAGCACTCAAGGCATCGAAGACAGCCAAATAGGTTTGAACCTAGAGCCATCGGTGAATCAAGATGTGGATGGCAGTGAGTCCTTGACGGGGTATGTCATTGATAGTCTTCCTGCTGATCTGACTCTTTACTTTGATGGCAGTGTGATTGAAGTGCCTGCTTCAGGTTTAGATTTAGAGAGTCTATTAGATAGCACAACGCCAACCCTTTCAGACCTTTTAAACAGTGGCAGATTGTCGGTAACCGCAACCGAAGATTTGAGTGGCACGTTCACAATACCAATTACCTATGAAGTGACTGACACCTCGCCAACAGGGGCAACGGATGTAAAAGACATTTCAGGTACAATTAGTGTCACTGTCGATGCGAGAGTTGAATTAGATACTCGTTTAGAAAGTTCTGGGCAAATATACATCAGCGATGATGGCTCTCCAGTTAATGTATCGGACGCGGTCACTTTTGTTGATGCTGATATAGATGGCTCAGAGTACTTAGATTACATCTTGATCGATGTGCCTGACGGTTATTCTTTGATTATCGATCACCCTAATGGTGCTGCCCAAGATGGTTCAGGTAACTGGATTATTTCGGCCAATGGGCTGACGAGTGATTCTATTCAGGAACTAGCCCAAGAGATCTTGAGTGGTATGACAATCTCTAGCCCGAGTGATACGCCGGTTTTAGATATCGTTGTCCGAGCTCGTGTTATAGATGGCGAAGACTCGAAGTACATTAATACCTCATTTCAAATTCAGATCACTGGGCATGATGGCGGTGGAGGCTCTTGTGACCCTGTGGGACCACCTAGCCCAATTCAACCTGATGGTGAGATTAAGACTCCCGAAGGTGAAGATATCGACTTAACGGGCTTGCTAAATACCGATGTGGCGAGCGACCCTGACAATGAAATTTCTTTCTATATTCCAGCAGACTCACTGCCAGAAGGCGTAGAAATTTCTGGTGATGGTGTGATTGCAGAATATGATGCATCAGGTGAAATTGTTGGTTACTCGATTACTGCTGATGGCTTGTCAAAGTTAACCCTCACCGGATTGGATGAAGACTTTGCTGGTTGTATCGACTTTACGATAGAGACCATTGAGACCTCGCCATGTAACGGTCAGACCGTCACCACAGAACAGACAATTAGCATTCAAGTTCTACCTGTTGTTGATGACATTACGGTGGAAGCTGACTCCACTACAATTAAAGAAGATACAGCGACAGACCTTAACCTCGAGCTTGTGTTAGGTGACAGTGTCGAAGACGGTCAGCTAATCACTGGTGAGGGTAATAGTGCGACCGGTAAAGAGACCGTTAACTCTTTGACCATCACGGTATCAAACGGCGGTACGCTGTCGGAAAGTCCTTCAGATACAGGTTTGTTGGTTGATAATGGTAACGGTACATGGACGGTTACAGACCCTAGCCGATTGAGTGATGTGTTAGTCACACCTCCTGAACATTACAGTGGTGAGATTACCCTGACTGTGACAGCCAATATTACCGATGAGGCTGATTGTGTTACTGAAACCGATACGCAAGATAAAACCACAGTGGTGACTATCACTGTTGAGCCAGTCGCGGATGAGGCTAATTTGGTCACACAAGACATTATTGGTGATGAAGACACTTATATCTCATTGTCCTCACTCAGTGCAGAACTGATTGACCAAGATGGCTCTGAAAATATGTCTTTGGCACTAAAAGGTGTGCCTGAAGGGGCTGTCGTTGCGATAAAAGTGGGGGACTCATATGAGTTGGTTCCAAATAACGGCGCAGATGGCGGTACCTTCAACGGCAACCCTACTTATGAGTGGCAATTAGATCCAAGCCAGTTGGCTAACTTAGTTATTATGCCGCCAAGAGATTTCAGTGGTGATATGGACCTTGTGCTTGAGGCCATCACTCAAGAAATCGGTACCACAGAAATTCGTTATACCGAATCTGAATTTACCGTAGGGGTGAATCCTATCGGTGACAAGGTGGAATTCTTCGACCTACCTGAACAGATGACGGGAAGCGAAGATGAAGGCATTGTTATTCCGCTTGATGCGAATAGTTTCGAGACCAACAGTGATGAGTTCTTATTAATTACAGTCACGGTGAATGGGACTTCGGACCCTTCGGGTTTAACTGGGCTCGATAGAATTCGCATTGGTTCTGAAACAAGCTCTTTCACTAATGTTGGCGGCATTATACAAGCTACGATCCTCGTTAAAGCAAGTTCTGTTGATGAGCTAGAGTTCTTTGCTGGCGACGCTTGGGGCAACCTTGATATTACGATCACTGGTCAAACGGTTGACCAAAATACGGTGCTTGGTAATTTGGTCACAGATACTGGCGAACCAAGTTCACAAGATATGACCTTGGTGATTACACCAGAGCCCGATGCTCCGTTGCTAAGCCTTGAATACCCATCAATTGTCGCTGAAGCAAGCGGCACGATTCCTCTTGGTTTAGACCTTTCTCTGGTTAACCCTGCCGATTCAGAAGAAGGTTTTATTACCATTTATGACATCCCAGCAGGTTTAACTTTCTCGCATGGTTCTATGGTTGATGGTCAGTATGTCGTGGAATTAGCGGATGTGCCTAATCTAGCGATTACCGGGGGCTACAACAGTGGTGATCAATTTGATCTAACGATTGAACCATCAGCAGAAATTGGCAATAACCAAGCGGTTGGGCTCCCACAAACCGTATCGGTTGAGTTTGTGGCGGAAGGTGACTCTACGATTACCGCAACAGATGACAATGATTTGCTAATTGGTGGTACAGGCTCGGATAGCTTTGTATTTGAATCTTCAGGTTTAGGCAGTGCAGATGCGCCGAGCTTCGATGTGGTTCAAGATTTTGATGCCTCACCAGACACGGATGCGATTGATTTGTCAGGAATCCTGGGTGGCTTAGGTATCGCGACGGGCATTGGTGCGACACAGTACCTCGATCTAGAAGAATCAACGGAAGGCGTAACGATTTCGATCAAGGCCAATGGAGACGATGACGTCCAACAAAATATCTTGCTCGCCGATGTGACGTATGACGATTTGTATCAGGGTGATAGCAGCAGTGCATTAGAAGCACAAATTTTACAAAAAATGATAGAAGACAATAATTTAACGCTGTAAGTTAGATGTACAGTCTATAAAAGGAAGTTTTAGATTGGTAGAACAAAAAGACAGCTGGCTAGGTTGTGTGGAGTGGTTATGCGAGCATTTTAATGTGCGTAGCCACCCGTCCAAAGTAGTGTCTGGCCTACCTTTAGACCAAGGAAGGCTTAATGAGTCCCTTTTCCCAAGAGCGATTGAGAAATCAGGGTTGACTCTGAGTCATGTAAAAAAAGAGTTGCTGACTCAATGTCAGTTTCCGGTTGTTGCTGTGAAATCAGCGACAGGAGCTCCCGTAGTTGTTACCCAAGGCGCTGGTGATGACTTTGATGTTTTAGATTGTGAAACTGATTCTAGTCAGACTATCTCGTTAAAAGAGTTGGTCGCACAAGTCGAATCGTACGTTTGGCAAGTCGGTGCTCAAGCGCTTGATGACGCCCGTGTTCAGGCACATGAGCGCAGTGATAGTAAATCAAATACGCGCTGGCTTTGGCGTGTGGTCAAAGAAGTGAAACCTTGGTACCGAGACCTGTTTATCGCTTCGTTCTTGATTAACGTATTGGCACTAGTCGTTCCGCTGTTTACCATGAACGTATACGATCGTGTGGTACCAAACCAAGCGTTTAACACGCTTTGGGTACTGGCCGCAGGCGTTGGTATCGTGGTTATTTTTGATTGGGTATTGAGAAGCTCACGAAGCTCTGTGACGGACATGGCAGGGCGCTATATAGACAATAAGCTGTCTTCTCAACTATTCTCAAAAGTCCTTGGAATGAAGCTCGAAAACCGACCGCAATCGGTAGGTGCATTCGCACGGCAGCTTCAAGACTTCGACAGCGTAAAAGATTTCTTCACTTCCATTTCTTTGGTGACCTTAGTCGACCTGCCATTCACCTTGCTGTTCCTTTTACTTATCGGGTGGCTTGGTGGTGCGATGATGTTTATTCCTGTCGCTATTATGTTGGTGCTTATCGTGCTCAGCATTGCCATGAAGGGCAAAGTAGAAAAGACGTTTGATGAAACCGCGCGTCTGTCGACACAAAGACAAGCACAGCTGTTCGATTGTTTAACAACACTTCCAGATATCAAGCAGAACAACGCTGAAGGTGTTACTCAAAAGCGTTGGGAGCAGACGATCTCCTCGCTATCTCAATGGCAGACTCAGTCTCGCCATTACTCAAATATCGTGACCCACTCAATTCAATCAAGTCAGCAGATTGTCACCATCACGCTGATCATCTTCGGTGTTTATCAGATCTCTGAAGGCTTATTGAGCATGGGTGGCTTGATTGCTGTGGTGATGTTGAGTGGCAGAGCCGCGAGTTCGGTCAATCAACTTTCTCTTCTTATGTTGAGATTTCAGCAAACCCGTTCGGCGGTTGAAGGCTTGAACCAGATAATGGAGCTGCCTCAGGAAGAGTCGAAACACCAAGTGATAGACAAGGGTGACTTTGATGGTGGGGTGAGGCTTGATGAAGTGACCTTCTCTTATCCAGAGACGCAAAGCCCTGTATTGAAGGACATCTCACTAGAGATCAAGCCGGGTGAGCGAGTGGGTGTTATTGGTGCGGCTGGTGCCGGTAAAACCACACTATTATCGATTATTGCTCGTCAGTATTTACCGAGTACTGGACAAGTGTTTTACCAAGAAATTGACGGCCAGTTGTGGCCAACCAGTGTCTTGCGAAATGGTATGGGCTGGGTAGGACAAAATACCAACCTTATCTTTGGTAGCGTTTACGATAACGTGA
>NZ_JAPPTH010000027.1:0-67824 GCF_027587015.1 Vibrio sp. Makdt | reverse complement strand
TTACTGAACCTAGCTATAGATAGCAAATTAAGAGCGAGTGACTTACTAAAGCTACACGTTTACGATGTTTCTTCGCAAGGGGTTATCTATGAAAGGGGTCAGTGCATCCAGCAAAAAACTGGCACCGATGTCCATTATGAGATTACTCCGAGAACACAGCAAAGTATTAGCCGATGGATTTTTGCAGCATCCCTAGAGGCAAGCAGCTTTCTATTCCCGAGTAGCCGACGCTTTGGGCAACCTATCAGCTACTCATTCTATCGTTCAATTATCAGGAACTGGGCTGTAAAACTGGGACTGAATGCTGACTATTACGGCACTCATTCCATGCGCCGCACCAAAGCCACGTTAATATATGCCAGAACGAAAAACATCAGGGCCGTACAGATTTTACTTGGACATTCGAAGCTAGATAATACAATTCGATACCTTGGCGTTGAACTAGAAGACGCTCTGAGGTTGTCTGAGAAAACAGACTGCTGACAGGTGATGAAACAGGCTTTTCTTCTGAAAAGCCTGTGCCCCATTCGGTGTTAACGTAATGACTCAGTGGCAAATCGTGCCACTGAAATCACAGTACTTTTGCTCATGGTTGCTACTAGCGGAGTGATGAAAGGAATCTCCCATTTCTTTCCATCTTGTAAGTTAACTCGTTTAAGACTGAACCTGAATAACTATTCATTGCCAACTAGCTATTAACTGCTGCCTAATGTCTGCAATCACTGGAAAGACCGATAACAATAACAAAAAAGACATAGACATGTTAAACCAAAGTAGATAGTTACTGTATTTCAGTGTTTGTTGTAGGAAAGAACCAAACAGTAGCCATATCCCTACGCATGGAAACGAAACGAGGAAAAAGGTTGTAGCAATGGTCAGGCTTTGGGTTGTGTATTGTTCTCCTATCGTTGTGAATGAAGAAATCGCACCAATAGCAACTACCCATGCTTTGGCATTAACCCATTGAAAGATTGCTCCTTTTAGAAAACCCAGTGGCTTGGCTTTTTGAGCGCTACTATCTACTGAGCCACTTCTGGCTATAAGCCAGGCCAAGTAAAGCAAATAGGCTGTCCCAACAATCTTTATGATTAAACTCAGTTGTGGAAACCGTGTAAAAAGGTGGCCGAACCCCAATCCGACAACCAGTAGCATAACAGTAAATCCGACACAAATGCCTGTCAGTAGAGGCAGGCTCTTTCGCACGCCAAAGTTTAGTCCTGATGTCATAACCATAATGTTATTGGGGCCAGGAGTAACTGAAGCAGAAATAGCAAATAGCGCTATAGAAACCATGTATTCCAATTTAATTTCCTCTTAATATTTGATGTCCGCTTTCATTTCATGAATTACGACAAATGTAAAATCATTTTAATGAACGAGTGTTTTTTATATTGAACACACAAGCGTGGGCTGTCAAACAAAACTATCGTTTGATATAATGAACGAAATATTTTATAACTAACCTGTCCTATGAATAGAAATGAACCACCTATTGCACAAATTGCAGCTACGTTAAATTCGGAAAGAAGACGCTCAGGGCTAAGTATTGCTGAGGTTGCCAGGCAGGCAAAAATTGCAAAATCGACGTTATCTCAACTGGAAAACGGAGTTGGGAACCCAAGCATAGAAACGCTATGGTCTATTTGTATCGTATTAGGTATCCCAGTATCACGCTTGCTGGAATCACCGAAACAGGAAACGAAAGTCATTCGCCATGGAGAAGGAGTAACAGTTGCTTCAAAGCGTAACAATTACCACGCTACTTTGCTTGCAGCATGTCCGCCTAACGTAAGTCGAGATATATACTGGATTGAAGTTGAACCTGGAGAACCCCATTACTCGGAACCACACAATCAAGGCGTAATCGAGCACGTTGTTATTACTACAGGAAAGGCTCGACTTGGGTTGGTTTCAGAAAGTTATGAGCTTAATGAAGGTGATTATATTTCTTACCCTGGAGATTTGCCGCATTTGTTTGAGGCTTTACAAGAAGGAACAAGAGCAATGCTGATTTCTGAGTACCGATAAAACTACTACTTTACGAGAGTGTTAGATACAAGAACATATGCAATTTAATAGCATTTAATTTAGTGGTTCTAGGGTAATATTGTGCAAACTTCTGTCCATTTCCGTTCACGGACGGCACCTCATCAAGTGGTGTCGTTCTGCGTTTAGCAGTACTGAAAGTTATCCTCGCTCATCTAAATTAGCAAAATCGGTAACTCAGAATTGTCCGTGCGACCTGAAGTCGTATGAAGCGTTGTTCACCACGAAAGAGTGAACCATCTGTATCACCAGATGACCCAAGGGTCCTGAATAAAGCAGCGGATCTGACAATGTAACGAAACTTGGCTATGAGGCTGAGTGGGAACAAAATCGTGAGAGGATGTTCCTCCTGAAAACCACGGTTCGGGTAAGTGCTAGGGAGTCAATATGATGAATGTAATGTGAATCCATTTAAGGCGCGTTATATTATGAAGCAGCGGAAGTGGTTAATACGCTGTAGCCAAAAGGCAACGAGAGTCGGAAAGAGATTGGACAATGCTCTTTCGTGGTCATTGTACTCTCCGCACCATTGTGGGCATCTAAGTTGACATTTTACGCGACATACGGAACAGGGTAAGCCTGTATATCTCCCTATGGGAAAGCAGTCTGTGAAGATTGCCGATAGGTATGCAGGTAAAGGAGGTTAGAAAAAGGGAATGCCGCTTTGTAACGAAGCGGATACAGGTTTGTATCTGGCGCGAAAGCGAGCTGACTTCTAACTGGTCTCCCGTTGCGAAAGAGTTTGAAGAACTTTATTAAAGAAGAAAAGCAAATGATGATTTCAAATGAAATTAGTGCGTCTTCTGACAATGAACCTTGGTCTATCAATTACTGAGTGACCATTGGGGAAGTATTAAAGCTTCAAGTGCGTATCGCAAAGGTAATTAAAACGAAGGGTTAGTGCCGTGACCAATTGTTGGTATCGCTCTAATGCTATAACGTTCTAATTACTGGGTACTTAACGGTGCCTTTGAGGAGGCTTGAGCCGTATGCAGTGAAAGTTGCACGTACGGTTCTGAGGAGGGTGGCACCTGGCAACAGGTGCCGTCTATCCGACAGAAACGAGTTTGGTGCAGAATAGTTAGTGTGATCTAAAATCGTTATCACCAAACTCAATTTTTGTATATTTGCACAGTAATATTTAGAACTTCCAAATATCAAAACAAATGTGAAGAAAAGTTTTGCGCGTTTTCACTGGTCTAACGACATAAACGCGCATGCGCACGAATAAAATGTTAGGTAACTAAACATGAGTTACGATATTGAATTCCCAAATCCATTTTAGTTGGGAATAAAAATCATGGAAAGTGAAGGCAACTTACCATCCTTAGGTTGCCAAGTTGATATAAAACTCGAACTACCTCGAGGAAAGTTTGAATATACAGCTTCCGAGATATGGTTTGAATGTGCTGTTTTTGACGAATTCATAAATCAATTAAACCTCTTGAAGTCAGGCACTCAAACTAAAGCAGAATTTTATGATATTGATTGAGAAATTGTTCTTATATTCACAAATGAACAAATTGAATTAGCTGTACACCGCATTCACAGTGAAATTGGTTCAGGGTATCTTGAGTTTAAACGTGACTTCGTCGCTGATATTTTGCATCAACATATCGAGCATCTATGTAGTTTTGCGAAATGGTGGTAAAGTTACCTAATAAGCTAATAAACAAGGACAAAAAACAGTTTGCTGTTTTCGTTCCTCAACATTTTAGCAAACAATTTTTTGCCTGTGCTGGCAGGCGTTATATCGTTTTTTTAAGTTCATCATTTTATAGGATTAGACATGATTCAGCTCAGACCAATGACCTCAAATGAATACCCTGCGTATTGTGATTATTTCATTGATGATTACAGCCGTGAAATAGCTGAAAACTATGGTCACTCAATGGATAGGGCGCTCGAATTGGCTAATCAGGATCTTCTTCGTAGTTTTCCTAATGGTTTGGAAGCTAATGACCATGAATTATTATGTATTGAATCAGGTTCAGAGTTGGTTGGCTATCTGTGGCACTCGATTAACGGAAATGATAAATCGACCTTTATTTATGATTTCTTCATTTTTCCAAACTGCCGCAATAATGGTTATGGGAAATTGGCAATTGCTGCCCTTGAATCACAATTGAAATCGATTGGTATTGAGCAAATTAAATTACGAGTTGCGTACCAAAATCAAAGAGCGTTAAAACTGTATCAAGAAGTTGGTTTTGCTATTTCTGGCTACAATATGTCAAAGAAAATAGTAAGTTAGCATTCTCGATATAACAAATGCATCAACACGATTTGCTACATTCGGCATTCTAGGTTTCTTTGTGTTTACCGTATTAAGTGGTAAGTTTGAGCTTAATTTGCATGGCAGCAAACGTGTTATGCAGGCGTTACTTTTCCATACTTCAATGGCTCTTCTCCGCTTAGATGAGCTTGATTTCTGGGTAGAAGGTAGAGTGAGTTTCTAGAATTGAGGTTTGTCTAATCTTCAATTTAAAGTAATCAGTATCCCTGACTCCTCGGGCTCTCCGTCTAAGAAGACCGATCGATACATTCCCAGCTTCCACTCGGGCATTCGTCAGCTTATATTTTGCGTAATTGCAGATCCCAACTCTTCTCTCCCAAAGCGAGTCTGCAAAGTTGATGAGAGACAAGATCCTCGTCTTTTTAGCAAGCTGGCACCACGCATCAAGCGCTGCGAGCATCGAATCAAAATTACGCTCATCCCATAAGGCTTGAAGCTGCTCTTTGAGCATGTAAATCGTACAAAGAGTCTTGTTGCTTTCAAGTAAATCATCTAGCCTATCCGACTGCTTATCGCTTAGATTAGGCGCATTCTTGAGGAGTAAAAATAGCGTCCCCTTGAGCATTTTTTTCTCGTCATGTGTACCTTTCCTAAAGGCCTTATTACGCTCTTTCCTTATCAAAAGAGAGTAGTTCTGCATAACGTGAAACCGGTCAAAAACGATGTCTGCATTCGGAAGAGCGTTTCTCACTGCTGATTGGTAAGATTGCCCCATATCCATTGATACCGCTTGGATGCCGTCTCTCGTTTGCGGTGATAATTGTTCAAAAAAGTTGATGAGTACGTTTGAAGTCCGCCCATGGTCAACCCAAATAAGTTGTCCTGAAACGAGATCATAAACGACGGTCATATAGTCATGGCCTTTAGCCCTGGCGACTTCATCAACGCCAATATGAACAAGGTTGGTCAACTTCTTAGGCTCTAAAGCAGGCAAGGTAGAGAGAAGGAATGCTTTATCGATATTTTTGACGGTTTCCCAGCGTATGTCTAAATGCTTCGACACTGCGTGGATGCTCATATAGCGGCACAGTCCACTAATAAAGTGACAGAACCTCTTTGTATAACGATTCCCCTTATCAACAAAATCAGCCTCTTCAATCAACCTTCGGCCGAGCCTATCCCTTGTCTGAGCCAATTCAATTTCTATAACGCAAGGGCGACCACTGACAGGTAAATCCGACAGGCGACGGCGAACATAGTGGTCGACGGTGCGCGGAGCTCCAGTCTCAGGATCAACAACTTTACAGCGTCTATCTCGCTTGCACTTGACTAGTACTGAATGAGAGCTTTCTTCAAGCGTTACAGACTGTACGGATTGGCCTTTAAAGTTAAATAGGGCGGAAGATAATAACGACAAACTACAACACTGATATATAAAGTGGTAAGCGATTATAAATCAATGTGTTAGCGGTTTTATTGTTAATTTATAGACTCATCTAAGCGGAGAAGAGCCCTTCAATTAATCAGTTAAATTCTAATTTAGTAATGTCGCTGACAAGCTTTTGTCCAAAAATCAGTTTTACAGGCTGGTTTTTCACTGTGATCACCGAGCGATTCTGTCGTATCGTAACTACCAAGCGACTTTGTCATTACACTAACTACCGAGGGAGAATGACCCAGAATAGGTAGGGAGTGTTAATGCGAATAAAGTTATGCCTATGCGACTTGCTGATCTACAACACAGTATTTTCTATGTATAGGTGAATGTGTGTTCACGTAAGTATAAGATAACTTTGTAATTGTATTTAATTTAAAAGGACTTTTTAAGTGCTCGACGTGATCCAAAAATTAGTTCATTTTTTCCTAATAGTGATGTTTGGCTTTATCTTGGTGGTGTTATTTTTATCTAACCCAATTGTGGGTACCGCTGTTGCTACTGCTGCAGGTTTAATCTTTTACAAAGTTAAGTTGGCGACGAATACGTATAATTTTTTCTCTAAATCGAATTCGGCTAGAACAAGCATTACTTCGGCGTCCCATCATGGCAGTGAACTAACTAAATCAAAGAAAAGCTCTTACGAAATAGTTATTGAAAACAGTAAAGATCTTGAAGGTCGGTTAGCTAAAGTTGGAGCAACAGGTAAAGGGTTGCATGAAAAAATATCTTCAGTTTCTTCACTGCTTGCTCCAGAGCTGGTCAAAGAGTTGAGAGCTGTTGCGACGATCAGGAATAAACTAATTCATGAGGACGATTTTACCCTCACTCAACGCGAGTTAGGTGATTTTGAAGAGCTAGCATATTCGGCATACAAGCAGCTAAGAGACATTCCCACTTTACCTAAAGTACTAATTCATCACTTTACTTGTTCAAAATGTATGAAAACGGATATTGCGCATATCACAATGAAACATGCTGTACCGTTGTTTGCACAATGTCAGTATTGCGGTGAGCAATTAGATCTTGAGTCTGAAGGTTTCCGTTCAAAGTAAGGAATCTAAATGATTCCATACGTGAACAATTGCGGCTTTGTTCACGCTTTTCTGTCCCAAAATGAGCTGTAGATCATCGAAACATTGTTGCCAATATAAGCTTGTGTGCATAATATCTACTTTCTTACTTTGAATATCATCATATCACCCATACTTTGCCCACTTTCTTAACTTCTAGCTGTGGTTTTTTTTCACTTTGCCATACCTTAAGTTATTCATGTTTTGCTAATGTTCGATTTTCCGAAACTCATTTTTGTCCAGAACCTTCACAGTTGGCACTTCGTAACACAGAAGTGCCCCATTATTAGCTTCACTAAAGCCTTACCAGTGAAGTAGTAAGTTTCCTTACTTTGCATAAATACTCATTTATCGAAATCTGATACAACACTACAGTTTTGCTACAATATTTGATATTGTGGCAAAAAAGATTATTGAGTGAGTCAGAATGATTTCAGGGTTAAATGGTGGAAACTGCATTCTTAGCTCTATGGCTAAAGAAAGAGTTAAGAGTGGCATTCTAGATCAGGCGCAAGTCGTGGGCTGCAAAGGTGAATACACGGTCGTATTTAACGGTATGGAGTGGAATGGTGAACCGCTTGTACTGAGCAGTTCAAGGCAGCCTTATGAGGCTCGTATCTTTAAGAGCTTAGACGGTGCTATCGCTGAGTTGTTGCGTATTGGGCTTACAGAAGCATCTATTAAAATTACAGCTAAATCAGACAACGATTAATCACAAATCATTGAATTTGGAACAAAGATGAACATTAAAGAAGAGACAGTATATTCAAACGTTGAGACAGCCAATAGCAAACAGCTTGCGATTCTCAAGAAACACTTCCCAAATTGCTTTGATCGTGATGGTAATTTCATTCAAGAGCGAATGCTTGAAGTTGTCAATGACAATGAAGTTGAACTGTCTAAAGAAAGCTATTCGTTGAACTGGTTAGGTAAGTCATACTCTCGTTTACTGGCAAACTTACCACCTAAAACCCTGATTTACGAAGATGTAGAGCACAACTCCCAAGACAGGCATAAAGACAGTAACAACTTGCTGATCAAAGGCGATAACCTTGAGGTGCTAAAGCATTTGGTTAATGCCTATAGTGAGAAGGTCAAGATGATCTACATTGACCCGCCATACAACACTGGATCAGATGGTTTCGTCTATAATGATGACCGTAAATTTACCAAAGAACAGCTTGCAGAGTTGGCTGGTCTAGATATTGATGAAGCTGAACGTATTTTGAGTTTTGCAGATCAAGGCTCTAGCAGCCATAGTGCTTGGCTTACTTTTATGTATCCTAGGCTTTATATTGCTAAAGAGCTATTGCGTGAAGATGGTGCGATTTTCATTTCCATTGATGATAATGAAGTTAGTCAACTAAGACTGTTGTGTGATGAAGTTTTCGGTGAAGCTAACTTTATTTCAAATATAGTTTGGCAAAAAAAATATTCTCCTCAAAATGATGCAACATATTTGAGCGATATGCACGATCACGTTTTACTTTACGCAAAAAGCAAACAAGTTTGGAGACCGATTCCATTACCTCGAACTGACAAGCAAAACTCCGCCTATAAAAACCCTGATAATGATCCCAGAGGGGCTTGGAAGTCTACCGATTCGACTTGTAACAAATCCAGAGCTGAGAGACCTAATCTTTACTATCCAATAGTTCGTCCTGATGGGAAAGAGATTCTACCTTTGGAAAGTAGAGTTTGGCGTTATTCAAAAGATGTTCACGAGCAAAAACAATCTGATAACCGTGTGTGGTGGGGGAAAAATGGAACAAATGATGTACCTGCTTATAAGAGCTTTTTAAGTGAAGTTAAAGATGGTCGTGTTCCGACAACTATATGGTCATATCAAGAGGCTGGACACAATCAAGAAGCTAAACGAGAGCTCAATGATTTGATTAAAGAAAGCCCATTCAGTACGCCTAAACCAACAAAGTTAATTCAGTTAGCTGCGTCTATTTCGGTGAAGCCAAATGATGGTGACATAGTAATGGATTTTTTTTCTGGCTCAGGAACTACGGCTCAAGCAGTTATGTCACTGAATGCTAGGGATAACGGCGACCGAAAATTTATTTTGGTGCAAATACCAGAGGTTGTTCCTGAAAAATCAGAAGCCAATAAAGCTGGTTATGCAACAATTTTTGACATCACAAAACAAAGAGTTCTGAAAGCGTCAGAGTTTATTAGTAGCGAAAACCCTGACTATAAGGGTGATATGGGGGTTAAGATTTTTGAAACAGTCGAAGATTTCCGTATTGAAGAAGACGACAAGGAACTAACCTTATCCAATCTTACTATGTTCAATGATGTTCTTTTGACTGATGAGCAGTATCAAACGTTACTCACCACTTGGGCTTTGTATGATGGTAGCGAGTTAACGACTCCTATTTACGATATTGATCTCGATGGATATACGGCACACCTGTGTGATAGACGCTTGTATATGATTGCTCCAGACTTTAGCAGCAATGCGCTCAAAGCTTTACTTCACAAACTTGATGATACGAATGACAAAGATTTTGACCCAAACAAGATCATTTATTATGCCAACAACTTTGACAGCGTTAAGCAGATGGAGTTGAACGAAGCACTGAAAAGCTATGCAAATAAGAAGTCTATCGAGATTGATGTGGTGGTGCGTAACTAATGAGCAAAGGTTTTACTTTTGAAAAGAATCTGCCACACCAAAAAGCTGGTGTTGACGCAGTTCTCAATATGTTTATCGGTGCAGAGCCACAATTCGATGACGATCAAAGTGTTCGGCTCTTAGCGAATCCAGAACTCGTTATCACCAAGCCACAGCAACGTTCAAACATAAAGGCTATTCACGAGTTTAATGCTATCGAGCACAGCAAAGAGCATTACAACGAGAATAGTAATGTGATTGATGTCTCGATGGAAACAGGTACAGGTAAAACCTACACCTATACCAAAACGATGTTCGAGTTGAATAAAGCTTTTGGTATCAACAAATTTATCATCATTGTACCAACGCTTTCGATCAAAGCTGGTACGGTGAACTTTCTTAAAAGTGATGCGCTCAAAGAACACTTTAGAGAGACAGAGCGTGAACTTAAAACGTATGTTGTTGAAAGTAAAAAATCATCTAAGAAAAACACCAAATCGTTTATGCCGCAAGCGATTCACGATTTTGTAGAAGCAAATAACTACAACAAAAAATACATTCACGTAATGGTGATTAACTCAGGAATGGTTAACTCCCCATCTTTGACGGAAGTATATGACCGAGGCTTATTGGATAACAGGTACAACACACCGATTGAAGCAATTAGTGCCGTAAAGCCGTTCGTTATCATTGATGAACCGCATAAGTTTCCTAAAGCAAAGACAACGTGGAATAACATTGAAAAGTTTAATGCTCAAAGCATCATCCGCTATGGCGCAACGTTTAATGAGGATTACGAAAATCTTGTCTATCGTTTAACGGCTGTTGACGCATTTAATGATGATCTCGTTAAAGGCATTAATACCTTTATTGAGGAGATGGTCGGTGATGATGTTGCTAGTTTGACGCTCAAAAAATCGACCACAAAAGAGGCAAGCTTTGAGTTAAATGAAAACGGTTCAAAGAGCACCATCAAAGTTGGTAAAGGTGAATCATTAGCCAAGGCTCACACTGAAATTCACGACCTATATATTGAGTCGATGAACACAAAAATGATCGTTCTGAGTAATGGTGTTGAGCTAAAAGTTAATGAATCAATCAACCCATATTCATACTCAGATACGCTTGAAGATAATATGATGCGTAGGGCGATTAAAGAGCATTTCAAAGTTGAGAGAGAAATGCTGACACAACGCCCACGAATCAAACCTCTGACTCTGTTTTTCATAGATGACATCGAGGGCTATCGTGACGGAAATAACATATCTGGAAGCTTGAAAACCAAGTTTGAAGAGTGGACTTTGGCTGAAGCTAAGGCACTACTAAAAACCGAAACAGATGAGTTCTACAAGCGGTATTTGGAAAGAACTATTGCTGATATAAATAGTGTTCACGGTGGTTATTTCTCGAAGGATAACAGTGATAAAGACGAAAAAATCGAGCAAGAGATTAATGAAATTTTGCACGATAAAGAGCTACTTTTGTCTTTAGATAACCCTAGACGATTCATTTTCTCGAAGTGGACGCTTAGAGAGGGCTGGGACAACCCAAACATCTTCACCCTTTGTAAGTTACGTTCAAGTGGTAGTACAACATCAAAGCTTCAAGAAGTGGGTCGAGGTTTACGTTTGCCAGTTAATGAATATATGGCTCGTGTGAATGGTGAGTTTAGGCTGAACTACTTCGTTGATTTTACTGAGAAAGATTTTGTTGCCTCTCTAGTTCAAGAAGTAAATGAAACATCATTCAAAGAGACTGTCCCATCTAAGTTGACTCAAGATCTTGAGGATAAAATCTTATCTAAATACCCTGACCTTGAGGCTTTGGATTTGATGATGGACTTACTTGGAAAAGGGATCATCGACAAAAGTAAAAACTTACTCGGGGCAACGGCTTATACGCAGTTAAAAGAGGCGTATCCTAACGCTTTCCCTAGCGGAGTTAAGAGCGGAAAAATCAAAGTTGCCACAGAGGGAAAAACTCGTTCTAAAATGCGAGTTGGTAAGTTTGATGAGCTAAAACAACTTTGGGAAATGATCAATCAAAAGGCAGTATTAGAGTATAAAATCGCTAGCGAGAATGATTTCCTAAAGCTCTTTACTACCTATTTGCTTGAAGAGTCTGAGAAGTTCAAAAAGACTGGCGTTCAAACACGTATTGAAAAAGTGTATGTGAGCAATGATACGGCAATGTCAAAAACAGTATTTGGTGATGATGATGACTTCACCAAGTTCTGTACTATGACCTACAAAGAGTTTGTTAATCGCCTATCGCAAACGGCATTTATCAAACCATCAACGCTGCACAAAGCATTTGTAGCCGTGCAAGGCACGATTGATATTACTGATTATTTGAACATTCAAACAATCAGAAAGATAAAGTCAGGCTTTAGTAAGTTCTTGTTGCATAACTCATTTAACAAGTTTGGGCTAGGATATAACATCATTTCCAACAGCCTACATCCAACTAAATTCACAGATGAAGCAGGTCAAGCTCTGAAGGATGTTACAGCAAGTGATCTCGGTGTACATTCGGATCATTCTTTACCACCACTGGACAGCTACCTCTTTGAAGATGTGTTTTATGATTCTGAGCTGGAAAAGCTCAACATTACCGATGGTGAAATTGAGTCTGTATCGGTCTTTACTAAGATCCCTAAAAACTCAATAAAAATCCCTGTAGCAGGTGGTTATACCTACTCTCCTGACTTTGCTTATGTAGTTAAGACCAGTGAAGGGGATTACCTGAACTTCATCATTGAAACTAAAAATGTTGAAGGAAAAGATACACTTAGAAAAGAGGAAGAGCGTAAAATCAAGCACGCTAAAGAACTGTTCAACCAGATCAGTAAAGAAGTGAAGGTTGAGTTTAAAACTCAGTTTGCTGACGATGTAATTTATGATCTAATCAAGCAATCTGTTTGTGCTTAGAGTTTGCTGTTTAAAGGGGAGGTGAAGCCTCCCTATTCATAATGGTTAAATTTATATTCAAATTTATCACTCACCCTCTTCAATATTGGAGTGATTGTTCTAAATTGTTTTTGTCCAAAAATCTGTTTCAGCAGGAGTAGTGCTTACCCCTAAAAGTTTCAATCTTTAATGTTAAAGTTGCGAACTTTATTGTCTGAGTTTCGATCTTAGTTGTCCACCGACATTTCATTCAATGAAAACGTGGACAACCTAGCTACACCCATCCAATAAAAAAGGTGCATTTAAACGGAAGAGTCTAAATGCACCAATAACGACACAAGGACGTTCTTATATCGAGGTCATAGTCTTACCAACGCACGACCATTTGCGCTGTGGCGGTATCCCCAGAATCATCATAACCAACAACCGTCACTAACTCTGATTCGCCCGGTTGTCTTAACTCTGAAATCCGTTTACCGATATTGCGACGCTCGTTATCACCAACTGTCCAATCGTATTTGACCATTTTACCATCTAAGTCTTTACATTTTGCTTCGATACGGGCGGTCTTCGAGTACATACGGTAATCGATAGAGCACGTCGGTGGTTGGTTTGGCACCACTTCAATTGGAATGATCGCTTCCGCTTCTTGACCGTAGTTAGTGAGAATTTTCAATTTCAATTCATGGTCACCCGTTAATAGGTTCTCAATATTTGCTGATGACTTCTCTAACTCAGGTTGTAACTCACCATCGACATACCATTGATAGTCTGCCACTCGGTCTGATGGGTGACCACCTCGAATTGTCGGACGGACATTAACATCAAGTGGCGAACGTTGATAACTGTTACTATACCGTGCAGTTAAATCCACAGTGATCGGCTCAGGTTCCAATACCTCCACATATTCAGTAAAGGTGTCGTAGTTACCGCGATCATCTTCTACCGTAACCGAAATTGGGTATATACCCGGTTGTTTTGCGGTAAATCGTGCTCGATGTCCATAATCTTTCGTCAACTCCAGTCGGCCTTGTCCGTTCCACTCATACAAATAGTACTCGCGTAAATTCGCACCAATTGGACGTCGTAACCAGATCTCAATCACTGAAGGTGCAACGAGCACACGCTGTTTATACGCCACGTCGAATTGTGGGAACTGATACTCCCATACACGAACCTTATGATCGAATTCCGCATACGTTAACGCCTTGGCATCTTTAACCCACGCACGCAGTGTGAATGTATGAAAGTCAGCTCGGTCCAAATCATCATTCGTTGGAGTAAAGTCCACAACATTCGAATCAACAATGGTTCCGTCTGGTCTTACCCATTCAATTTCAAGTTCGGAGTCCATATTGGAATACGGTGTATCGACATCTCCAACCAAAGTTAACGTATCGGTGGTTTCAACATCAGTATCCCCTTTCACTCTTACTCGAACAGGTTTCGCTCGCTGAGAACGTACTGAGCGGTATTCTGTTGCCCAGCTGTGTTCATCGGTTTCATAACCAAGATACGCCGCTTTTGCGATAATCTTGTTGCTGCCTTCACCTGTTGCAGTGTATTCGAGTGTACTACCGCCTTCAGTGAACGTGACTCCACCATCAATAGACCATTTAATAAGCATATTACCGGCATCCGCCTCTTCACCTTGATCAAGAAGCGTGTACGTTCTTGTCATACCGGTGATCAGGTTTGCTGCCCCAACTAGTTCAGTTTGTGGCACTCGGTACGCCATGATTTGTACGACGTCGGTTTCTGCTATCTCCCCTGTGAAGCGATTTGGAACATGACCTTTCACCAACCAAATACCTTCTACTGAGGTACTGAAAGAAAAGCGCTTACCAGGTTCTCCATATAGATTCCACGTACTGCCATTGTCTTCCGATATGTACCATGACACTTCACCAGAGGCGTCTTTGTCATCACGGGTAAGATGTTGATATTGAATAGCGGCATTCATCGGTACAGAACCCGTTATACGCAGTGTACGCAGTTCACCTTCGATTGCCGTTCCTTTCATGATTTTCAAGGTCCCGCGTTGAGAGCGAACCATTGAAACATAATTTTCATTTGGCGATTTTAGTTTCGCTTGTGCATAGAATCGAAGGTCACCGATGTCATCTGATGAGAAGTTTACATCAAAGTCATTCACACCTGATTCGTTCATATCTTGCCAATCCGTCAGGCCATGTAGGTTCTTCTCTTTGTCCATGACAGCAATTCGAACAGACCAATCACCAAGCTCTTCAGATTTGTATACGACATCTCGGTAAAAACTACTATACAGCCCAAATTTCGATTTAACCTTGAATGTGTCAACGGTGGACGTTTCACGAGAAGTTTGCTCAACCTTGAGCCTTGCTCGTGTAGAAGGAACCGCATAAGTCTTCACCGCACTCTCAACTACTTGTTCTGGTAAACGGGCGTAATGAACTTGAACGGCATAATCATCCATCTGCCACAAATCTCGGTGGTTTGCACTGTTTCTGTCTGTGATTACCTTCGTGATAGTGTGCTCGGTGTATCGGTTGGACTGTTTGATGTATTGGCTTTCTAAGGTTTCACCATTTTTAAGGAGCGTAATGTAAATAGGCGACGCCGCTGATTTAACTCGATATCTCCCGATTCTAGATTGCCCCATCTCAACCGCATATATGCCATCTTCAAACATACCGTCGTCGTCGAAGATGATCTCTGGAGTATCTGGGGTATGAACGATTAGGCTTGTATCGTCGACTTTGATTAAGTTTTTTCGGCCTTCAGAGTCATGGATATAAATCTCAGCTTCCACTGTCGCAGGACCCGTATTTTCAAATACACCAATCAGCTCAGGGCTCGCAGTATCCCATGCTTCTTCCAAACCTTGAGGGATGACTGTCCAGTTCACGGAACAAGTCATTTGAGTCGGGTTTTTGATCCCTTGTACCGCCTCATGCTCTGACTTGAACATTCTACAAGCTCGACCTTTCGTTTGTGCGAATGTGATGTCTTGGTTCTGCACAAGTGCCACTTTGCGGTCACTGATGTTGTCGTATTCGAAGTCTAAAGGTAAGAATGAAATGGAATACTCTCTTTGAACTACGTTGTTGTTCCCGTCCTTACCACGCACAATGACTTTATGAACTGTATTAGACTCCCATGGGGTTTCCATTTTGATCGCACGAGCCATCTTGAATTCACCAATATGCTCAACGGGTACGCCATCAAGCAAAATATCAGTGATTTCATTCTCAATACTGGTTTCATCTTGCACGGTGAAAATCATATGCTCCATGAAGTTGATTTCATCACCAGTACTAAACAGCGTGTCATTGTTGTACAGACGAATCTCAGGAGGTAAACGGTCTAACTGCATTGCAGTCACTTCCTTGTCACCTCTGTTTGCAAATCTATCTAAGGCTTTTATGTTGCCTTGATAAAATCCATCTACCACTGAACTGAGCGGAATTCGATAGACAAACTTGTTGCCAATCTGTTGAGGGATACCAAAGCTGTCTACTGTCTTCTCGGTATAGGTAACGTGTTCATTTCTGAATAAATCGCCTATATCCCTACCCTCTAGCGTAACAAAATCGGATACACCGACATGATCTGTATGCTCTTCAAAGCTCAAACTAACCTTGGATGGTAACCACCACTTATTTGCTGTATCGGTACTGTGCGGCGAACTGAGAACGACTACAGCTTCATTGTTTTGGACAACCACCGTTTCTCCACCAACATCAATCGAAATATCATTGCTAGTGGTATCTCCGACAGCTTTGACAGCATACTGCTCAATAACGGGCGGTCTGTAATCCCACGCGTATTGGATCTGACTGTTCGGGGCTGATACGACATCGTATTTATCCGAGACTTTTAATGCTGTGGTAAGTTGCCCTGTCAGTGAATCGTCACCAGATAGATGAAAGGCAGAAATGGCGACCACGCATGAATCTTGGCCTTCAGGCACCTCACACGATTCACCAAACTGAGTTAAGGCCACCACCTGATCAAATGGACGAGGCTCGACCTCAACAGTAATTTTGCGAAGTTTTTCATTCTTATCGTGCGTAATGAAGCTCAAGCCTTGATATTGAGCTGAAGTAGTGTCCGTGGTGACATTTACAATCACAGGCGGAACGGGTTCAAGGATAGTGTAGGCCACGCTGTCTTCAATCAATGTGATGCGTTCTTTCTCAATACCATTGAAGTAAGAAATGCGATATGAACGGTAATGCTCTCCTGCAGCTGCGGTAGGTCGACCATCGAGCGCTAATCCATTCGCATTCCAGCTCGGGTCGGTATCACCTGTCCATTCGAAGAAACACTTTAGATTGCTACTGTCAGACGTATACGCTTCTTCTCGCACTGTTTCTAATCTACAACCAGATGCTGCGGCTTCTTTAGCTAAGGCTGAATACTCTTTCACGCCACGATAGATTTCATCAGGGTAAGTAAACTCTACTTTTGGCGGCACACTCGTTATGGAACCGATGATGTACACTGATTTCGCAACAGCAGCAGTCCCTATAACTGTTAGTGAACAACTAATAAGAATTTTGATTAACTTGTTCATAGTGCTCTTCAACTCCAAACGCAATTTCATTGGGATAGGTTAAATAAGGTCGAGAGCAATTTTTGAAATTAACAAGCCTATTTTTGAAGATTAAAGTTTTTCTCGCGGCATTCATTGTAAAGGAGGGATTTGGATTATTACCCCTTCACGACTATGAAGGGGCTGAATGAGAATGAAGACTTATGGTAGAAATATATGGATTAATAAACCTGGCGCGACCGCGATACCGAACGTGAATAAGGACAAGTATAAGTCCGTGGCTACATATGCGCCGATGTCTTTCTTTTTATCAGAAGAAGATTGTGCATTTTTAGACAGGTGTTTAGATATTTCCGTTCCAAACTTTTCAGACAATGGATGACGTCGATTTGACTGATAAATCTCAAAGACAAATTTATCAAAATGCTTGAGTTCTTGTAGACGACATTTGATAAACGGGGAGACAAGACAGTAGCATACCGCCACCAGTAAAAAGCAAATTATTGTGAGTGACATGCTATTCAATGGGTTTGTCAAAAAGACAATTATCCCCAATTGAAGAGAGATGTATCCAACAAGAAAATTTAGCGTCTTCATTCCAATACCTCCACCACAGGACTATTCACAAAGGGATCTGGCATGGAAAGCAACAACCGCCCCCCAGTTGCATTGAGCAATTCAATATTCAGCGGTTCACTTTCATCATTTGTCGCCCTGACTCCATATGTCATGGTATGGCTTTGGTCTTTAAAGGAAGTTTGATACGCAAAAAAGCAGGTGGCATTTGACGCCTCAGACTTACAAACTTTTGTTACCAAATTCACTGACTGCACCCCACCATGAGCGACAGCAAAATCAGGCCACTGAATCGCCTTTGAATCTAGTGTTGAGTTGTCCATTGCATACAGGTTTAAAATATACTCGCGTGATGATTTTTCCATCATCGTGTAATCACTGAATCGATTCGCTCTCGTTGTCCACATCATCACGGTAACAATAGTGATTAAGGCCACAAGTCCACACACCAGAAGCCATGTCACCTTCACGTTGTTGCCTGATTTTTCATTACATTGGTTAGTACTCAACATCCATAACCTCACTCATTCTAATTGCTGCTTGAGACATTGGAGCCTTGGAGTCCGTTGTTTGCCTCTAGCACGAACGAGTAGTCTTCGATGGACTTAGACCACTTATGTAAGTCCGAACAATCAAGACTCTTCAAAGCATAATTTTGCAATGAGTGAGCAAGTGGGTGTTGGACTGCAATGGAGATCGCCACAAATTGAAGCCCAGTAAGCTCCACAGACGTTTCTACGACTGAATCATAAGGAATGTTACATTGGGCGGAAGCATAGCGTGACAAATAGGCGATGGTGTCTCCACACTCCGTTCCACACGCTTCTTTGTAACGACTGATTATGTCGTCACTGGTGTTAGCCATAGCTGAACTCATGAAGACCAAAGTGCTTAAAACCATAGTTAGAATTTTCATTGCATAGTGACCATTGTTGGGGTGTGATTTTCATTGTAAGGAGCGGTAGAAATAAGTTTTTCAAACAAGGAAGGTAATTTGGACTTTAAATTGACAAGCAGGTTTTGGAGCCTGCTTGCCTATTTGGGAGATCATTTGCATAACTTATTTTCTTTCAAAGAAAGGACATTGTTATGCGGCGTTTTCGACTTGTTCTTCGTCTTCATTTTCCAAGTCATCCATGTCAGTCGCAAATGACTCGACCCGACGCGTCTCTAAAATTTTATCGATGGCTTGGTCTTGGGTGTACCCCCGCTCCATCAGAGCCGCTAATTCCATTTTGTCTTTCGGGTCCGTGGAGTACATCAGCAGCATTGCAGGAGGCGCGTAAAAACGCACAACCTCTTTGATGTCATCACCAATTTGGAAGAAGATTTCTGAGTACCTATTTTTACGGGTCCTAATCGATTTGAGAATTTCGAATTCTTGGTCTGACAATGCCACCAGCTTGTCATTTTTAACTTGATTAATCGTGTCTGATTTCTGATACAGGAAGCAACGATATACACAGTTGGCGGCTATGGCTTTACCTACAGATGAACCATACAAGTCACTCAACAATTGGGTGATAATCCAAGCACTAGCATCCACCTTCCTAAAACGCCTAAAGGCACTCTCAAGGAACGATGATACTGGGTTAGCACCTGTGGACCCTTGCTTTTCTTGAAGGAACTCCCAACACTCATCCACAATGAAGGCTTTCGAACGACGCTGAGAACCGGCTTGAGCATCACCCAAGAAGAAATGTTGGTAACACAGGTTGATGATCTGCATTAAGGCAATTACCTGCAATTCCGGTTGCGACTTCAGCTCTTCTAATTCACAGACAATGAATGGGTTGTCCAGCGTTGGGGGCGGCTTATTGACCGTAAACATATCGCCAAACATTTCGCCTTCACGGAATGGTTTTAACTGTTCACCAATGTCTTTCAGCTCTTTACGAGAGCTCGCAGAACACATATCAGCGAAGATCGTGACACTTGAGTCGCGACCATGCTTATCCCACATCAATTTCAAAATGGTCGTCATACCACGCTTCTGCAACGTCGTGAGCGTACCATTGGGCTCTGCCATCACCGACAGCATTTCCAAAATCATACCAGCCTGCCCTTCCTTACCACTGAACTCAACAATGGACGGGAAAGGGTTGAGTGAGAACTTCATATCTTGACCGAAACTGATAAATTGACCATTCAACGCTTCACACAAACGGTAGTAGCTTCGACCCACATCGATAATCATTGCCATACCACCATCGCGCTTGGCTTCAGCAATATGTTGAGCGGTCTTCATCAGCTTATCGATTTCTGACTTGGGTAAATTCATCATGTTCCATAGATGCTGGCTTGGCATCTTGCCTGACCCCAATATGCACGTCACAATGTATTGGACGAGAACCGACTTGCCCGAGCCCGACTCCGCGACAACGATACCGTTCATTGAGCCATCGGTTTCAAAAGGATTGAACCCAAACATCGACATGTCTCTGGTTACAAAGGGGATCACAGGTTTACTTGGTGAGTTGCCAGATGAACTGGAAATTATCGGGCTCATGAACGCGCAGACATCAGACGGTACTAAGTTATAGCGGTCTAATCTTTTGCGAGTCACAGGGTCTGGTGCGAAAGGTAATGAATGCAGGAACATAGGTGGAGTCATGTACTTGTCTTCTTCCAATTCGAATCCTGCAGGGGTTGAAGCTACTTTCTTGAAGCGTGCAATCTCCGTCTCTAAATGCTCCTCATCATCACCAAAAATCATAAACTGAAGATACGCATTCACCATCTTCGACTTCTTTTGCTCAATTTTGGTAAAAGCTTCATCAAAGTCAGCTCGCTGCCAACGAACAGTATCATTCCAATTTACTAATTTGTTGTTTGCCTGCATTGTCATGTATTTACGGCGACGCTTAATCTTACCCTCTTCTTTTTTAGAGTTAGGGTAATGGACATTCAATACAATCATGAAGTTCGACCATGCTGTAGAATGCCCATATCGCCAATCACTAAAGACATTCAGCATGTCACCAAAGCCCAGTGTTTTTGGGTATTCTTTGGGAGTAAGCATCGATATAGGCCGCTCATCAATGATGACCTTCGAATCGGTAAACTCGATTTTACCGCCCTGCTCCTGAACTTGATCTCGGGGCATGTAGGCTTCGTTTTTATTAACGTCTCCTTTGCGCCAAGTTGACGAGTCCTTTCTGTTCATGAGCCTTTGCATGAAGTGTAGCCAGCCCCACTGATCCATCGGGGTACAGAACAAGCCGACCTTGTTCAATGACTCTTCTGTATCAGTACGTAGATTATTGAAGTGTTTAAGTTCCTTTTTGGTAGGCACGCCAAAGTTGCCTTTGATTGGAACCTTCACTACGAAGTAACAATCAAACATGCGAGCTCGACAGTCGCTATCACCAAACCCTGATTGTGATGATTGCTGGAAGTGGTTAATCAGCCCCTTTGAAATCGAATTCAGTCTGTCGTTTGCCTCACCTGTTTGTCGACCTCCGTGGTACATAGAAAAGCTATTGGTGAAAGGGCTTAAATTATCATTCGCCCAAAACAAGACCTGAATAAACGTGTCTTCCGGCCAATCGGCCTTATAGATTTGTTCTAATAGCTCCTGTAACTCATCGTTAACGGCTGGCACCGTTTCAATCTTGTACATTAAGCCAATGTAACTGTCTTCGAGCTCGAAATATTTGTGCTTTCGGTTGTAGTCCAAGACAGGGAGAAGATCGCCAAATTTGGAGTTTTCGAATTGCTTAAAAAATCGTGAAATCGCACCCATGATATATGCCCCCTTATTGACGCAGTTGATCGATTAGCGAGTTCGCATTACTTCTCGCATTCTCTCTTAACTCAGAGTCGCTGATAGCCGGTCTTGCATTGCGTGACTCGACGCCAATCTGACCATCATCATTCACATCGTAGTTTTGCTCTTGGCTTTCCTTTCTGACATGGAAGTTGACGTATTGAGAATCATTGGTCTTAGCGCTTCTATCGACGACCCAAGTTCGCTGTGTTGCTTCGATGAATCCATAACCAGGGATCTGTAAGGTTTCTTTGTCTGTATATGGACGCACCAATGTACGAACAATATCGGCAGGCTTTCGCATGGCTAGGGGTTCTGGAGCCGGAAGAAGTAAATGCTGATATGCCGCTTCGGGTGAAGCTAACGCTGGAGCTTGAGAAAAGTTTGCGTGTTGTTGGGTTTCATTCACTGATGCTGAGTCAGCCTCAATGTCCGTTCCGTATTTTTCTTTGTATTGTTTCCCTGTGATGGTTTCGCCATCTTCGTCTGTGACCATGACACGTTCGTCACCTGTCGCCTTCGCATAGTCTTCAGCATTGTTATAGACATTGGTTAGCTCATAAACTTCTCGGACGGACGCACACGCTACACCACTTTTCGCGCCTGGACACACGCCCTCTTCTTCGCCTACGACAGAACAACCGGCTAAAGTAAGCAGCGCAAATGAGATAAATATGGATTGTTTAATCATAGGTCGATTCCTTCTACGATAATGGACGTGAGTTGAGCCTTACTCGTTGGCAGCCCGATAATGGAAGATGTTTTGTTGTTGAAAAATGCAGGAAGCCCAACACGGCCCGGACTCATTATCTGTAGAGACGCGTAAGTTGAATTCACTTTGGTAATGGCTTCTTTACACTGGCTATTTGGTGGGCGGGGGTATTTAGCTTCAGACCAAGTGCCTTCATATAAGGCGTGCAGCGCTTTGTCCGGATCATCGGAACATTGGGCTAACAACGTATTTTCATACTCCTTATCATCGAAGACAGGCACGATTGCTATGCGGAATCTTTTATCAGGGTGCTGCTTCTCAAGGATCTCTACGAAGTCACCGCAATGCTTACAACCCGTTGGTGCAATAAAGAGGGTCCCACCAAAAACTTTGGCTAATGGGTTTAAGTTAAACCCCGCAAAATCTTCTTCTGGGTTGATTTTCATTTTCTTCAAGTCGACATGGGATGCCGCGTAAAGCTCTTGTGGGGAGTTTACGAATTTGGTGTGAACGGTTGAGAATAATGAACCGCCCTTGATAAGAAATTTTCCATCACCGGTGGCCAGTAACATTTCACCGGTATCCAGCTCCATCATAATTAGCTTGTCGGTTTCAATTTCATAACTTGAAACCACATTGATGTCGGCATTGAGGAAATCTTGCGTTGGGGGTTCAGCTGCGACTTGAAGGCTGGCAAGCAACCCTAAGCCCAACATACCTTGAATTTTGTTTGACCATTTCATAGCAACACTCCTAGTTAGTACCAAGAGTTTGCCAAACTTAGATCTGCATAATTTAAATTAGTGAGCCTTATTTCACGGCTTAATTGAATTTTATTGGTGACAGAGGTGAAGTGTTACATCAGAAAAGGTATTTAAATTAACGATAATCAGGGGATGAGGTTCACTTTCCCACAACTAACTATCGCAAGGTATAGTGTTGTTTAACTCCGCCTTTAGAGCTTGTATTAAAGCAAGAACAAATCGCTAATATTCATCGCACAAAATAACGTTAGATGGTATTTCAATGTCACAACCATCTTTATCTTCAATACTTATGCCGCCGAGGTGGAAATTGATTCCGAGGTAAAACCGCTCTAAACATGCTCGACCTCCTGCGTTAGTTCCTTGACCAGCAACTTCGACGTCCACATATCGATATTCGTTGTTAAATTCATCAAACACTTTTTGCCTAGATATCAAGCAACCCGTTTCATAGGCCATTATCTGACCTCGAATGCCATTTCTATACTTGGGCTTAACGTAGACCATTTCCAAAACGACTCTAATCGAATAGTACCCATCATCGTTATGTTCAAACTTACTTAAGCTGCAAAACCCGATCAATTCTTTTGGGTTTCTAGGGTCGACAAAGAAAATGAGCTCATAGAGATTCGGGTCAAGAAAACAACGTACATTAATCCCATTCTCGCTTTCCGGTATCGACTCTCTTACACTATCAAGAGTGAATAGTTGGTTTTGAATTGGTATTGAAACCATCCAGTTATGTTCTACAATCTCAGTTTGATTAATTTGTGTATTGAAAATATCCCCGAAACTGTAAGTAGATCCGCACATTGTTTCAAATTGAATTTTCAATTGATGGAATAAATCAGAGTACTTCAATTTATCCATTTGCTCTAAAGTAGAATCATCCAGATCAGAATAATTTTTGTATTTAATTAGCATAATGGTGCTCTCCGTAAATTGCTCATGCCTGACTGTCATTTATTGAGCGTGATGTCAGTTTCAGAAATTAATTCGTTTAGGTTTCTGATCCCTTTCCTGTCAGTCTTTCTAAGGTATCGGTTAGCAGACCAAGCGATAATTGTTGGTCGACCAAAATGCATTTCGACGTTCCTGACTGATTGTTGCCATTCTTTAAGTCCCCCATACCCCGTAATTGCAAGTCAGCCTCTGCCAAACTGAACCCATCAGAGTGATTGACCAACAAATCCAGTCGGTCTATGGATGGCGTTTTGAGTTGGGTAGTAGGCAGTAGGTCACAATGCCCGATACCTCCTTCCCGCGCTACGCGACCTCGGATCTGGTGCAGCGTAACCACACCAAGATTTTCAGGGTTCAGCACAACGACATAGTTCAGTTTTGGTATTGTGATCCCAACCTCAATCAATGTGGTCGCAATCAATATTTTCCCCTCACCCGACTTCATTGCATTTATGGCAGTCTCATTGTCTTGTTTAGACAACCCACCATGGGACAATTTAACGATGTCACCATACATCGCTTTCCAGTCATCAAAGAGTTGTTCAGCACTGGCTCTGTGTGAAACAGCTTGAGCTTTGGATTCACCTTTCATGGTGCTAATGATTAACACCTTGTAACCACGATTGATGCGTTCTTCAACTCGACAGATAACCTCATCGATTTGGGTATGCTCGTAACGGGTAGTGATCACTTCTCTAGGTGTGTGGTACTTGGTTAATTTGAAGTACGGCAGCATGCCAAAACTCATCATCGCTTGCGTTCTAGGAATGCACGTCGCACTCGACAACAACAGATGTGTCCGGCCATGAGTTATTAATGTGGATTCTTTTTGTTCAAGCCCCATTTTTTGCTCTTCGTCGATCCACAGTAGGTCGATAGGCATATTGTTGTGATGATGGAGCAAAGCCGTCGTACCAATCACGACACGGGTGTCTTCTGTCATCTCGTTGATGCATCGATAGCCTTTACCTACGAAGTTGTCATGCTCACTCTCAGACAATAAAAACTCGATGCCAATATCTGGCCAGCAGTTGTCGATCTCTTTATAGATTTGGGCTCCTAATATTAGGTTGGGAACCATAATGACGACACAACCACCAGCATCAACAACATGACGTGTCAGTATCGCGCCAATGACGGTTTTCCCCGTCCCCACATCCCCGAATAAGACACTTCGTGGGGCTCTGTTGTTAATCGCGGCTTTGATACCGCTCACGGCATCCAATTGTTCATCCGTCAGTTGAAACGGGACGACATCATTGAAATAGGTATCGTCTTTGTCGAGCTGAAATGGGTGAGTTAAATTTGGTTCGCCTTCCACTTCTGAGAACAACAAAGTAGCTGCTATTCTTTGTAGTATAGCGTTGCATTGTTCACTTTCTTCCAATGAATTTGGGAAATGCACAAATCTCAAAACCTCTTCTAAACACAGCGAGTGCGCTTCTAACAACCGTCTAATTTTCCCGTTGCTTAGATTTAATTTCGCTAATTCTTCTCGTATCTTTCTTGCCGTCAATGGGATCAGTTCATCAATATGCTGCTCCAAAAACTCAGCATACTTCAACCCTTTGAGTTGCTTACTTTTGACTTTATAGACCGGAGTGATTTTACCAATGAATTTTTCATTCAATGGCTGCGGGTGGTTGATAAACAGCGCGGTTCCGACTTGTTTCACTTTGCACAAGTAATAACCTCGATCATTAAGTCGACTTGCCAATTGTTGGCCGTATTCACTGTCTAATTTGGCAAAATGAGAAAAACGTTGAGCGACGTTTCGGGAGTCAACAATGCTGCCATTAATGACAGTCGTTCGATTGTATGATTCAGAAATAGAAGTCACTGTCCCTTGAATAACCACACAGTCACTGTCCGTAAGATAGGAAAAGTCAGACACCACTTGTCTCGTGTCCAGATACGCTTCAGGTAACCGCAACAACACTTGCCAAACAGGAACTTTAAATGTGTCTTTGATGTACTTTATATCCAGCATTCTCGCGTTTCATTCTGATTCAATAATGCAGTAGTTATACACGTCTGAGCACTATCATTTAGTTACGATGGCTCTCAGTAATATGAAGTTGATTTAGAACGTCTTTACGAACGCTTACTGCTTTAGAGTCAGCTCATAAACCTTCTCGACCGGTTCTTCGATGTACCTACGTGTAACAGTTAACTCAACACCGCTGGTGGTTTTGGTTATTCTAAAGTTTTGGTTTGGAGACTGAGCCAAAACAGAGCCGTCATCATTAACAATCACGTCAACGGGTAATCGTTTCCCAAACGCCTCAATGTAGTCAGCTCCGACGTTGAATTCTGCAGCGCCGTCTGACGATACAGAGCTCCACTGGCCAACATAGGCATGAGAATCATCGAAGAAAACAGAAGAGAACTTTAGAACCAGAACACCAGACAGTACGAGTACACCACATAGGGTCAGTGTCTTTCGATTTATACATATCGACATAATGAATTCCTATAAACATGAGAACCCCATATTACTTGTGGTAGAAGTCGATTTTGCTAAATAGCGAGGGGAATTTGAGCTGCTATTTGATATTTGGGGAGTCGAAGTTAGCTCTAATCCTGATACCAATACTCCGAGCAGTTCAATGATGGTCGTTTCAGAATGTAATCCCAAGTTTTCATTGTTCTGATTAGATAATTGGTCTTGATGTTGACTGTCTTTGAGTTATAGCAACCGACGGCTTCCCAAACATTACCCTTAGCGTAGGTAAGGCATCCTTTGAATATATCTGCACTGATACGGATATTGAGAACAGGGTCAGTGGCAACATCTACCCAAGACTTATTAGGGTAGTTTCGTAAGATGTATTTGGAATGGATTGTATTCACCTGAGCGGGACCCAAGTCATAGGAATCGTTAGTATTTTTTACTTTACTGCCGATTTTGCCCCCCTCGCCAACCACAAGTAAGTTAAGAAAGTCTCTCGGGACATACTTCTCTCCTGCGACTTCAGCAACAATGCTGCATCTACTCGCGTTTGATAAAGCAACAGTATCTAATTTTGTGTCATGGATATCTGGCAAGAAAAACACGGAGATTCTCCTTTTCGTGGCCAATGATTGAAAGTCAGTATTGACTAAGTATGTTCCTGTGGTGATACACCTTTTCTCTTCATCTTTAATCTTCACTCGTTGAGCGGAAGTTTTTGATGAGGGAAGTACCCGACAACGTTCTGTCCCTCACTAGTCATTTGAAACAACTAGCTTCAAGCTAGGCTTAGTTAAACCAGGTTTTGCTTTAGGAACTACCCCCCCGATTATGTCTCCGTGACGATTTTTGATTACATGACCAGTGAATGCGAACTGGTCTAAAGCATCTCTCAGTTGAGGATCGTCCGTTCCGATAGTCGCGAGGTACAATTCAGGCTCGTAACCGTTGGCTTTCAATAGCTTTAATGCTTTTTCCTTATTACTTTTTTCCTTAGCGTTTCGCAAATAAGCAATCGTCTTTTGGAGTACCAATGTCGCTATCACAACTGAAATGATTAAAAGAAGGTTTGTCATTATTATCTCCTTGTTACGCTGCTACTGGTTTAAGTTCTACGATTTCGTAGTCAGGAAATCACACATTCCTGCAACTGTTCCATAGCAAGCGACTGAATTCGCAGGGAGCTTTAGCGTCGTTTCACTGTTTGAATTATCAGCGAGTGCAACCGAAGCGACCGTCATCAAACTCAACAATACAACCATCTTTTTCATTAACTACCCCGGCAACTCTAAGAGGATTTAGACTCTGACTGTCAGTTATACACGTCTAATCACTTGGGTTTACGAATTAGCGAAGCCATTTAAGCTTCTTATTTGACAATGGCACTCGATCCCAATCACATGATGAGGGATCGTCTTCAAATGAGGTAAACAGATAAAATCGTCCCACTAATTACATTTCTACGTCAGTGTCTATGCCATATTTCTCGTACTGGTTGTCTTGATGAATGGAACTGGAAACGTTATGGAAATGAATACAAAGTGTGTCCCTGTCAGAACCGCTGCGTGCTTAATTGTCGCCTTCGCGTGTTTGGCCGTGTATATGCTCACACCCAGCCGCACCGATTACTTAGATGCACGAGTAAACTTGTTATTTTCTCAATGCAGCTCAAGTCTTTTGGAAGATGAGTTCAAAATGGAACCATGTGAAGAGCTCTATCGAACCTACGCCAACATCTCGCGCAGTACCGCTTATCACTACATATCGGATAACGTGATGTTTAAACTTCATGGCGAGATTTCGAAGCTGGGCTACTCGTTGGACATCAACCAGGTCACCGATGGATTTATGCAAAAACTTCCGTCAGGCAAATACCACACGACACGACGCAATAACATCATCGACGCATTGATTAGCTCTCCAACAGAGTCCGTCGATTTTGATTATGAGGGAGGCATCGACGCCTCGCTTTAGTAATTTGGGAAACCCAAAAATCCAATCGTTTGATTGTTGCGATTGAACCCACTCCGTTGTTAACTTTTTGGGTTTCCCTACCACCTCCCCCACTCAATTCTCTAAATTCACTCTCAAAAGTTGTATCAACTATGTCCTAGTATCCGATGGGCATTACCATGTTAAAGTTTAATTTATACCACCCAGTGATTAACCTCATCCTCTCCCACGATGGCGTTATTGACGAACTCGACCTAGAAACTAACGTTGTCAGTGATACAGCGACACGGGTTCTCATCGATACCTGCTTCCAATTGCACGAAGATAAACAATCAATCGATTTAAACACGATTAAAGCGCGTGTATACGCTGAGTATGGGCAAGAGGGAGTCGACGCGATTACTACAGTTGCCATGGAGTCACTAGCGCAACCAGCAAACATAAATGCTCTTTCTGACTATGTTTCGCAAATCAACGACACTAACAACAAACGAACACTTCAGGTGGAGCTTCAAAAGCTATTAACACAATGTTCGTCAAACAAGACGACCGATGAAATCATAGGTTCGATGCATTCTGTTGTTGAGTCTTATGACGAAGTGGAAAAGGACAATGAGCAAGGCCCAATTTCATTGAAAGATGCCTTTGCTGCAACGCTGGACAACATGGAGCGCAGAAGCAAAGGGGAATTTAATGCATTTAAGTCGGGCTTTGCATGCTTTGAAGCACTTGGTGGATTCCGACCTGCAGATTTCATCATCCTTGCAGGCCGTCCATCTCATGGCAAAACCACCTTACTCCTGAACGTTATCAAAAACTCAAGTTATCAAAACGATGCACCATTCTTATTTTTCTCCCTTGAAATGAGCTCAGAATCGATTGGAGAGAATTTGCTATCTAACTTGGCAAGCGTACCACTGAGTAATATTCGAAACGCCAGCATGAGTGATACTCAATGGGCTGATTGTTCATCTGCGCTAGGTAGATCAGGTGATTACAATATTGAGATGGATGACGGTTCAATGACCGTCGAGGAGTTGTGTCGTCGCGCACGTCGCTTTTATCGGCAGCATAATGGAAAGATTTCTGGTATTGGTGTGGACTACATTCAGTTACTAACCAGTGAAAAATACAAAACTGATAATAGAAATTTAGAAGTCTCAGAAATATCACGACAGCTCAAAGCGTTGGGGAAAGAGTTACAAGTACCTGTTGTAGCACTATCCCAATTGTCTCGCGATATCGAGAAGCGTGCTGATAAACGCCCAGTGAATTCCGACTTACGCGAGTCAGGTTCGCTAGAGCAAGATGCGGATATCATCTGCTTTATTTATCGACCGGAAATGTATGATCCTCAAAATGAACCTGGTGTCGCTCATTTGATTATTAGCAAAGCTCGTAAATCAGCTATAGGCTCTGCAAAAACAACCTTCATTGGAAAATACGCTCAAATTAAAGATTCCTTCAATTACACGCAAAGCGCACCACCAGCTGCGTCACCTATTGCTGATCAATACCAAAGGACCGACAACAAAAAGCAGAATACCGAAACTAACGATACTCTGCCAAACAACAGTCCCAATGGGAGTGGAATTGAGTTCATCAACTAAGCAAGCGCACGTTCCCATGACTTAGAAAGTGACTTATGTGCGCCTAGCTTTTGTAAGGCGCTTGTCTTAACTTGGGTATATCGAGACGAGGAGAAACCGAGAGATTCAACCAAGTCGTTTCGATTCAATGTACCGGCTACTAATCCCATCTCATTCATGATCACAATTTTCTCGTTCGCATTGAGGGTCTTTAACTGGGCAATCAAGTGCTGTCTCAACTTAAGATGCGTCAAATCCGACACCACATTGTCGCTACATCCACTAGTAACCCCATATCGATTGTCGTTCGAACCTTGCTCAAAGTCATACAATGGTTTGGGTAAGTACGATGATGCACTGGAATCTGGGGTCAGCTTGTTGTTGGTTTTCTCGGAATTAATTTCAATTGCTTTTGAGTACGCGCCTGAGATGTCCCGGTCTGATACTTTCACCATCAGTGTATGGTGGAGCTCTTTTCTTGATACAACGGTCTTAACGCGAGCGCTCGCGTAAGTATCAAAGCTCGCTATACCCGTATGCTTATAGCAGCGTGCAGCACGAATCGTTTCCAAGGCAGCCTCTTGTACACGATCTGAAAGATAGTCGATATCATAGTTATGGCGGCGTAGTAACTTGCGGAAACTGTTTAATGACTTCAGCGTTACGTTCTGGATAGCAGTATTCAAATCTTTGAGTTGAGTCGGCTCAGGGCAACCTCGTTCCACCATTTCGTAAACCACGAACGCTGTCACTTGTAATTCGTTAAGAACAAAGTCGTCAGTTGCCCGTGACTGAAGTAGCTCTGCTGGAGTGTGCCTGTTAGAGACAACGTGGCCAACATAATTGGCGCAAGTTGCATCATTGGCAATTTCTGAAAGCTTCTGCCTCCAATTCGGTGTTGTTTGAGTAATTTCTTTGAACACCTTCCTTGTTGTAGTGGCCAATGTTTCAAGCACTTCAGATTGCGATTCTTTTACAGAATTAAAGCTTTCTGTAATGAGGGAATTCATTCTACTGATCGGGTCCATAGTAACGCTCCATACATTTTTTCATAACTGGGGTGGGTAAACTCATTATGGTTTTCCCCGATCATCGCGTCAATTTTCTCCCCCCGTTTCAATCTATCTCGAAAAAAAGTTCTCTTAATTGAAAACATAACGTTGTTCATCGAGCACTATGTTACGACCACTCAAATCGAGGAATCTAATGATGGCACCTTTGTTCAAGAAGACAGCGACGACTTTATTCACAATTTTGGCAATTGGTTCTGCAGCTACCGCATCAGCTTCTGAAGTTGAAATGTCACAACAACAATTCAACTCGATGCTTATGAAAGCGTTCCAATCAAACCCTGAACTCTTAATCGCAGGAGTGGAATCCGTGAGGACATACCAAACAATGAAGCATAAACAAATGTTTTCAAAATCTTTGTATTATGATGAAGATACGCCAGTTCTTAATGAAGCTGGAGAGATCACTATCGTAGAGTTTTTTGACTACGCATGTGGGGTATGTAAGAGAGGTGCAACAGAGTTGGCTCCCCTAATAGGTAAAGACAAACGCATTCGATTCGTGTATAAAGACGTGTCGATTTTAGGCCCTAATTCGACTGAATTAGCGAAGATAGCCATTGCTGTAAATCAGATCTCTCCCAATGCGTATCCAGCATTCCACAAAGAGCTTCTTTCAATGCAGCAGTCCATCCCACAGAAGGCATACGAGCTTGCTGAACTGATGGGGCTAGACAGTACGCTTATCAAAAAGACTGCGAATTCGTCACAAGTAAGTGCTATTTTAAATAAAAATAATAAACTTTTTAGAGATCTGAAACTTACTGGAACTCCAACTTTTTATATTGGTGAAAAAAAGTTTGGGGGCCTAATCAGTCGTCAACAGATGATCGAAGAAGTGAACCTTCAGTATAGCCAACTGGTAAACCAAACTAATAGGCAGGCAGTTAGTAAATAGGAAGCATCGTATATTGGTGTGGAGGTATTTACTCGTATGGCCCTGCAAAGTCACTCCAAGGAGGGAGTGGAGCAGACTAACTACAAGTAGTAAGGCATAACTACGAAATCACCACACATACTCCCCCCGTTCTACGGGGGTTTTTTTTAGCTGTAGTACCACAACGTAATCACTATATTGCTACAAGCGTGTCATCATTGTGCCACAACCTTTCCTGCGGCTGCTTCACCAAGTTCAAAGTTACGCCAACCACTTTGGATATAAACTATACAAAACCGCCTAGCATAATTATAATTAATTCAGTTCTCAAAACCTTCTAAGTTCTCTACCACTATCCGGTAGTTCCCTTATTAGTCGGGTGATATGTCCCGTTGATCATACCAGTCCTCGACTGAATTTATTGAAAATGTATTTTTCACTGATCCCTCACCGCGTGTAGCAAACGTCACACAGCACACCTAAGCAGATTGTCACAGTCTTCTTTGGCGTGCTGTGTGGTGACAGTTACGTGTGGTGAAAAGTCGGATAACCTGGGGATAGGCTTCGACTTAACAATAATAAAAGTTGCCCTGCATTGGAGCAGGGCCTTTTTTTACCCACAAAAGACTCTTTACCCTTGGCATTTTTGCTTTCCACGCTTGAACAACACTTTGATTTTCATTTTCCTTCATAGAATTGGTCATTGATGTATACAAAAGAAATCAACATGAGATAAGAAAAAGGTTTTCTACCATGACAAAAGTAACTTTGTACTTACTTCCGCGAGGGAACACTCATCACACTGGCCCCGACTTCTATAAATTCATCGATTCAACATACAAAAAGGAATTGGAACTGCCTTCTGAGCTGATCCAAAAAGGGGGAATTCTAACGTTCGGTGATGGCGAAGATTCGTATCATGTGTGTATCCAAGAAATCCACTATCTAGTGAATGAAGCAATAACTGAGGTGCTGTGTAGCTACTGCAACAATGATTTTAATGAAATGGGTATATTCGGTAAAAAAGAATTCTTCGATGCCTTTATAACGCGGCTGGTGGCTGACCATTGGGTGGTTTCAGACGACTAGTAAACGAAATAAAGAACCCAAGGGTTCTTTATTTGTTCAACCGATGCGAATTCGAAATGTAGTTGGAGTTATCGTGATGATGGTTAACTGCCTTCAGCAATCATGGCCTTGAACTACTGTTATTATCTACACTCTATATTAATTACTATTTATATCTATTATTAAGTATTGAAAGTATGGGATCTATAATAACTATGGAGCATCATAAGTAACTGTTTCTAAAGGGCTTTTAGCGTTTTCATTTACACATTACCCGTATGTTTGATCTCATTTTCCGAATGTATGATCATCCTACCCGAATTTATGATCTTTCTATCCGATTATTTGATCTGTATATCCTTGTTTGTTGATCATTTAGCTCCCTTTAAAAGCACACTTTATCCGTGTAATCACCATCTTGTCACTGAATAGTTTTAAAGCGTTATTTCTAGCTGTGTGTAAGTGACTTAAGTTTATGTATTTATTAGTAATTATCATCTACAGATAGGTTGTTAATTTCGTTCAGGAAACTCTCAATAGATTGTGCCATTTCCACACGTTGTTCTTCTTCTTTCTCACGTCGCGCTACAGCTAGGTTAATCTTACTAGCTCGGTCATTTTCACCTATTGATTTGTAGCAATGTGATAAGTTTTTCAATTCATCGATAGTAAGGTCCTGGCCGCCAACACGCTTCATCTCTAATTGTGAGATGATACGTTTAATATCTTCAAGGTTAAGGTTTTCAACTGGACCTTTTTTCTCGACCCAACGATACAAAAACTTAATCTTTGATATCTTCCTACCTTCACGGAAAACCTCGTACCCATGTGTTTTACCATCTTCAGAATCATAGAGCATGATCTCTTGGTTGGTCTGAGGGTCTTCTTCAATCCCTTTGATACTTGCTTTGATACAACGTTCAATGAAGACGCTGTTATTAGAGAAAGAGCGTTTACCTGGTTTGATTTTTCCAGCAGGGTCATGTAGACCAAATAAGCCTTTTAAGTCTTCAATTTCAAATGTTTGCAGGTAAGTCCCACCACCTTTAAAGCGTGACAAAATTTCATAAAGGCGCTTTGCATACTCTTTCTTTAGACCTAAGAAGCTCTGAGTGGTGATCAATGCGTAACTATTGTTGTATTCAATGTATGCTTCTTTAAGTTCGTCATTTGGCTTCATGGTTAGCAGCCTGTCTTTGTAAGTGACACGCTTAAAAATTGAGATGAAATCGAAGTCTTGAACCTCCTTGTTATCGTCCTCTGTCAACACACCAATATTCTTTTTAGTGAGTCGGTCTGCTACCGGCTTGAGGGTTTTAGCAAGTTCCTTCGGGTCAATATTGAGCCATCTTGATAGTTGCGTAGAACTAAACTGATAGACTGGAGTATTGTTATCTTCCCAATCCTCGGGTTTCATATGAGCGATCATTAACGCGAAAAGGTCTGCCTCACGTTGAGTTAAGTCCTGTTGTGAGAAGACTAGCTTGTGCGCCTTTTTGAACTGCTTTGGCAGGGTATGTTTTTTAGATGTGTTGACTTTCTCTACCATGTCTAAACTCAATTTAGGTTTCTAATTCGGTAAGAAGTATAACAAAAATATTTGCAAACATTACAGGTTTTTCTTAAATAACCCACAAAATCCGTGTATTAACACTTGTTTTCCGTGTTTGATGGAGTTATAGCGAAGGTAGTAACGATAAGGCTTTTAAGTTGCTGAAATAAAAGAATATTTATTTATGGGTTATTGTTGTTTATTTGAATGGTTTTACATTAGAAATAGCAATCAAGTCTATCATTGATCACTTTATCCGTGTATCAGAACACAAAATCCGTTTATTGCAACGAAAAATCCGTGTGTTAATCATATGGGGAAAATTCAGCATGGTCGAGCAAGGCTTAACCAGTTCTGTGGATGGTGTTGTTTCAATGACGCGGATTAAAAAACATCAACTGCAGGTTTGAACCAGAATTGATTAAACATGAACCCGGTGATGTATTGGGCTTTCTTTTAAAGATCCAAAAATACGTGCAACCACACAAGCTTCCCGTGTAACAACACAGGAAATCCGCGTGTGATCTAATGCAGATCCCATATTTCAGAATGTAATGATCACATAATCCGTGTAATCACACACAAATTCCGTGTTTTTGGGCTGAGACCTCTCACCTACTTTCAAGATGATCACGATAGTGATCATCTTATCCGTGTAGCCATACATATTATCCGTGTTTTTTGGGTTCGAGCACTTTATCTGATCAGTTTATCCGTGTATGACGCCCTCGTTGTGAGATTTCAGGTATGAATTTATGATCAAGCTTTCTTATCACTACACCTTAACACTACACATTATCCGTGTTTTTTGGTTCGTGTTGTATCTATGTCATTGATTTAACGTTTTAGTACTACATATTTTCCGTCTATCGCTGAAAATATAGCTTCCTAACTTGATGTGTTAAATCAAATCCATCCACTCAAGGGTTGCTTGATTTTTGCTCGCTATCAGTTTGATAATTAATCGCTTTGTTCAATTTCGCTATATCATTGATTGGCTCCAATTTGGTTTATGATCATTTTTTCCGTGTATACCAACAAACAACACATAAAATCCGTGCCGAAGTTACGGTTTTAATAGCCTTCAACGCTAAATCACACTTAGAATCCGTGTATGCGCGGATTTTGTGTGTGATATTCGTCTAAACTGGTTCATAGCGCTGCTACTGCCAATGCAGTTCCTACACAACCTATGGTGGTTAAAGTTTCAAGCACCCCATTTCTTGCTGGCGTCAGCGGCATTCGATACCGAGTAGTGATCGGCCAAAAGAAATTGACGCCTGATTTTGTACAAGCATCCCCCACCAGGTGACCTATATAGCCAAATGTCAGCGAGTATGCCCAAGGAAACTCAAACGTCGCACATAAGAACCAAAGCCCGAACGCGGCAAGTAAACTATGTAGCGCCCCTCGATGCCCGAGAATGCCTTCAATCGGTATACTCAAAAACGGAACAATGCGCCCTACCCTGCTATGTCTGGTGTCGATGTCAGGCAGTAATGCTCCTAACATCGCGAAACCCATACCTGCAAATGACATCCAATAGAATGTGTCTTGCATGGTATTCATGCAGATGTAATAGGCGCTTGCTGTTGTTATTTGATGATTGATAGCCTTCACACGGCACCACCCTATTCAACAGCGTTGCCGTTTGTTGCCTTATCTACACGACGCTCTAAGTCTTTAAATGCAATGTCGCTTGCTGCTCGAACGTCACGGAATAAGTCATCATTGCCATCATTGTTCGAATCGTATGGCATGAATGACAATAAGTAGACGCGGTACTGAGTACCTTCACGGATAATTTCTGTATCCGTTACGTCATAGTCAGAGAGCTGTGCGTTCGCCACCAGCTTATCGATTGTCTTTTCCGTCAACGATACGACTTTGCTTTCCTTTGTTGCTGAATTGGTTGTTTCTGATGTGTACGCACGTTCACTGCCCGATACGATTTGGCGATATTTCTTGGCCAATTCAAACTCAGCGTTAATCTTTGCTTTGGTTACCGCCATGTCTAAGTCAGAACTCATTCCTGTTCCGGCTGCAAAAAAGCCTTCACCGTTAGACTTCGGTGGTTTCATGTACCAAGATGGAATGTTACTCAGCGTCTCATCCACACGGTCAACCGTTGCGTCATGCTTCGCCTTTTCTACTTCCAATTTGGTCATGTCGTTAGATGCACAACCGACTGCCATGATTGAAATCATGAACGCAGCTAATGTTTTCTTTTGAGTCATTTTCATTGGTCTAGTCTCTTTTTAATGAATTAACGCTTTTGTTATACATACGCGAATTCATAGTTGAGAAAATAAATTGAAATAGCGTTATAGCGACTGGGACTGTTGCGATGATTGCCCCAACACTCATCAAACCTGCCATTTCTTCCAGATAGATATCGACGTTGCTTAGAACGGTTGTGGTGTGTGAAGCTGCGTAGATTAAGCCGACATAAGTAAACACCCCAATCCACAGTGAACCAGCCATTGCGATTTTGATGTCAGTGAGAGATGGAAGCATGTGCAGTGTTACTGAAGATAAAACCCAGATGAGAAACCACTGTTGCCACCCTGCTTTATTCATGAACAACATTAGGTCAATTGTGTTGTTATTAAAAAGATACGGTGTCACTTGTGGTGAGAGGAAATACAGTGCGACGATGCCTGTGAAAATTGGGCCAATACTGACTATTACTTTTCGAATTGAACCGGAGATGGTCATTGGGTATTCGTAATTTACGTAGCCGAGCACGGGATTATCTTGAGTCGGCATTTGAAACAGTTTCACTTCGGTTACCTTAAACCCAACCAATTTGCACATCAGGTAATGTCCGAGTTCATGTAAAGGTACACCAACTATTCCCGTGATAAACACGAGTACTCTGCTCTTTTGGAAGCGCTCCATCAGATACTTAAGTACCCAAATGGCGGCAGCAATAGTTAGGAAGTGGATCATAGAGTTACCAATAAACGTAAAGACGGTAACAAGGTAACGTTTCCCTCAAACGATGTTTTCAATTAAAGAGCCAATTTTCGGGCGTTAATTGACAATATTTATTGTTGACCGTGCCGTGCGTCTATCTTTCGGACCTTTATTTGATACAACTCACACCAATGGAGAACTTGTTGAAGTCTTTCTGGTTTCGTAGATTCATCGATCAAAAGCGCAGCCGCATTAGAAAGCTGTAGCTGTTCAAAATTCAATAGCCGCCCAGCTACACGGCCATCATTGTCATAATCCGCGTTCAGCATCTTGGCTTGATATTGGCACTTTGGAAAGGTCGTATAAGGGGAGTCTGACAGTATCGCGACTTCTCCGGATACATTGCCCAGCAGCAGGCTGACTTTTTCCGTCACGGATAATTCACACTTCTGGCCACGCAGGTCGATAACAGAAAGTACAAACGGCGACTCGGGGATAAGCGTTCTTGCCCAAACACCATTGAGCTTCACATTTGAGGGCAGAGAATGTCTCGCAAAGATATTGAGAAACAACTCATCAGGAACAGCCTTTGGTCCTAAGTTCAACCGGGTGATTATAAATTTCTTCGGTATCTTACCGAGCTCCACCAGCGTGCTCGTGAGCATTGATTCCATTTCGGCTTCTTTCAACCACACCCCGCCTTGCTTTATCGGCAAGTTAAAGCAATCACCATAAAGTCCTTCACCATTTGCGAGCCCTTTCGATTTCAATATCAACGGCACACCTGCGCCACTGCCAGTATTTGTTCTGTGTTTGGCGTATGGAATTACATAGTTCATACCTAGCATATTCGATGTCCATTTTTGATTTTATCATCATTGGTTATACACCGATTTTGGACTGGTTTAGACAGTTAGGATTTCTTTCAAAGACATTGATATATAAGGGATCAAGGAGAATTCGCTAATTTTCAAAGTGGGGGGAGATTACTACTAAAAAACGGATTTCGTGATGTATATTCATAACATCACAAACAAGTTTAAAAGGCATATTATGATTACTGAAATGATTAGCTCGCTAAGAGATTCGGTTACTCCATTCAAATTTGATGGTAGTACTTGTGATGTGCTTAAGGCATACAACAAAGATGGGTCCCCGAGCTGGCTTGATGAAAAAGGTGAGCTCATCGAGGGGATTTACATTGGTATGGAGAACGAGGTTTACCATGCCCTACCCGCGTATTCATCATCTCAGTTGAAGCTGCTTGTAAAGAAATCCCCTGCCCACTTTTACAGAAAATACATAAGCGATATTGACCGTGGTAGAACCGTGTCGAAGTCGCTGCAACGCACCTTTGATGCAGGCACCTATGGTCATGAGTTGGTCCTAGAGCCTCATGGGTTCTATGACCGCTATTACCGCGATATTGTGCCAGCTGATTACCCAAATGCCCTTAGAACGGTCGCAGAAATGCAAGCGCTTGTTGAGAAGCTTAACATCCCTAATGTGCCAAAAAGCGCGAATAAAGAGCGTTTGATGAAAGAGTTATTGGCAGTAGAACCGACCCTACAATTTTGGGATACGGTTTTAGAAGAGCACAACAATAAGACTATCCATAAAGGTAAAAAAGCGATTGATGCCATTGTCTGGGACGATGCACACCGCGTACACGAAACATGTCGAGATAATGTTGATGCAGATGCATTGATTCAAGACGGGTTACCAGAGATCTCCTTTATCGCTCGCTGCCCAGAAACTGGTCTGTGGCTCAAGTGTCGCTTTGACTGGCTACGCTTCGACTGTATTGCCGTTGATGTAAAAACAACTGCGAGTACGGACCCTGATGCGTTTGCCAAGCAAGCGGGTAACTTGGGATATCACATTCAAGAAGCGTTCTATACCTACGTAGCAAGCTTGCTTGAGGTGAACTTGGGTGCCTTCTTGTTTGCATGCATTGAGTATGTCGATGCTGATTTATGTGAAGTCTATGACTTACAAAGAAAGGAAGAATCGATGATTAAGTTCAAAGATGGGCTACATACATTGGCGACTTGCCTTTCTACAGGCGTATGGACAAAACGCGTGAATCTATCAGGAATCACTTCTATCACTATTCCGAAGTACTGCCGTTAATTGGAGGGCGCTATCATGACTAATCAATCACTAGTATTACAAGCAGTCGAGGCTGCACGTCCTCATTTTTCGACTATCGTTGCTGAGAACCAATCGGGTCTTGATACAGACTTAGAGCTGGAATATGTCGCATACATTCTGGAAAGCTTTGGTGAGTCGATTACCTCTAATATGGATGCGAACTCAGTGTATTGGAGCATACTGAACCAAGCGACCATTGGTTTGTCTGTTGAGGAAGGCTTGAATCACGGCACCTTTTTGTACCGTCACGATTATGTATCGAATTTCTTCGTGTTGGAATTCATGCCGACATACCACGGACTGATTCACTTAGCGTTCGAGTCAGGTGAAATGGCGCAAGTTACAGCGGATCAAGTTTTTAGCAATGACCAATTTGTCTATCATGGCTCTCGTTCACTGCCTGAGCATACTTCTCAAGGTGCCTATGCAAGTGGGGACTTACTATGTGCTTATGCTATTGGGGAGACACTGGGAGGGCATGTTTATTGTGAAGCACTATCCCGTGAAGAGTTGGATGAGATAGAGCTTATGGCGGCTATGAGTTTCAGTTCTAACCAGTCGGTTTGGAATACTGCATTTGTTGGTCAGATGCGTAAGAAATCTGCAATTCGTAGAATGATGCGCTTGTTGTTCAATCAACTCGGTTTCGATAAGCCTCATTACCGCAGTCGTATTAAAACGCTCATGAGCGTAGAAGATAATATGTGGACGAACATGAAATCCACCATGGACCACGAGATCGCTCGTGGAAAGAAAGAGAAGCAATTATTAAGTTCAAACCAAAACAACGTTCCTGTTAACACCTTTGGACAGCCAATCAAGAACACCAATACTGTGTGTACTTCAAAGGTAGTTACACACACAGGTGAGTCTGCTGCTGATTTGATTAAGCGTGCAGGTTCCACTGATGGACCAAAAATGGAATTTATTCCTCCGGTTCTAGATGCAACGGAACAACCGTCAACTGATAACCCATCGCCAACCACTCTTGGTTCTGATGGCTTTATGGGCGGGTGGGGGTACTAATGACGAACACTGAAACTTACAACGAACCTGAGAGACTGCCTACTGCGAATATCATCACGCAAGGGAAGAAGAATGTGTTCCTCACTCATTCTGTAGTGAGTGGTCGCTCCAAAAAACTGATCTACAAAACTAAGCGCAGCGATACCGGCTCTGTCAAAGAAGTTGAGTGTACTCAAGAGCAGGCCGATGTGTATATGCACCAGCAAGTCGTGAAGAGTTTGCGAACACATCCTGATGACATTAACTTGCCACATATGTCCATGTTAGGTCTTCCCAAGGAATATAAGGCAGTGCGTGAAAGAGATGTACTGGTCCGTTTTCGAGTTCCCGAGGCGTCAATGTCTTGGATAGATAACGACATCCTCTCTGTTGACTCCACGACATGTTTCAATTCAGATTGCAGTTTTTTTCCTACTTCTGGCACAAGTAATTTTACCCTTGCTGTTCTGACCATTTACCCTGTGGATTCTGGATATTTTGCAACGTTGAAAACTGAACAAGGGTATACCGGTCTTCCTATGAGCCATTGGATGTCGTTAGTACCGATATGGCGAAAAACGATGGTGAAGACAGAAATTGCGATTCTGATTGACAGTGAAGCTCAATCTGATTTACCTGGTCTTGCAAAGATGGCGAATAAACGCGGGTATACTTGCCTCGGAGCGATATCCGGTTTCTTCAATAAAGTAGAAGGCAGTTCTGAAGCTCTCCTCAGTCAGCTATCTGCCTGTAAGCTGTTTGCTGATGCTCGTGTCCCGGTTGAACCTACTATGGACGATGAATTTGGGTTTGCCTTTTCCATAGCCACCAATTCTGTGTATCGATTCGATGCAAGGCGCTCAATTTTACTGACCATCATTGATTTCGATTCAAGCACCAATACATGGGTACTTGGCTTTACTGATACCGGTGAGCGATTAACACAGATCCCTTATTCTTATGACGACTTCTTTACGATGGGTTACCAAATTGCTGTTGTGGCGAGTTTTCGTGAGCAAGAATTAGTGAAAGTCTTTAGCTATCAATTCCACTCTAGTTGTCTCGATGAAGAGTCCTCCTCAAGCCAGCTAGAGGCGACAATTTAATATTCGGTGCTCCACCTCTAAGCCATTCTCCCCCCGTTTTCTATTCTCGGCCCCTGTTTATGCCTACCTAACGCCAATATGGGGGGAGGGGGTGTTTTGTTGATTTAGTATCTACTCATCAAAGACAACAAGGTGATAGATACATGAATACAACTAAAGTGCCGAGCACTCACTCTGATCACGACACACAACCTGTACCCAGTCAGTTAATTGAATCGATGGAACGCTTTGAATTTGATTCGATGACAGAAGCACAGGTAGAAACCGCTTTTGAATACCTAATGGAGCAAGTGTCGTAGAGTATATCTCCGGCATTTTACCCGTGTTCTAATCTGTCATCATGACAGAATAGTAAGAGATTTTGATTGTTTGGTGTGACTAGCTTCATTCTGGTTTGCTTTCATCTTGTTGGCATTTCCACATTCTCAACACACCTGTTTGGTCACTACTACAACAAAATTTCTTTCTCATACATTGAAGCCTAACATTCAGTCAGTTCCCGCGTTTATGTATCGCAGAGCTGACTTTTCGTATGTTAGTAGTGGCTTCAAACCCATTACTCCTTACACACGCCCGTTTATGAATTGAACAACATGGCCGTTCAACACAATAGTAGGACGCGTCCTACTATTTTAAGTTGTTGTTTTTGTTGTGTTTTGTTTTTTCCTCTATCGTTCCCCTATCTTTTGCAGAAAAGTACATCATTAGTTTAAAACTGTATCGTAAGTCGAATTTCAATGAATTTATCCAAAATTGACTTATTATATCTTTTCTTACCTTTAATATTGGTTCATACTAGCTTTCAAACAGGCCACTGGTGGATATTGCTATGGGAACAATGACAGAGAAACAGCTCAAGACGCTTGAATTAGTTGACGAACTTGGGGACGGAGGTGCTAAATTCTTGGAATTGCGCCGCGAAACAAATGAAAAGCAACCTCGTTCTTTCACACAAGCTGAGGCATTGAAGTACCTCGAATGTTCTCAAAAGGTATTGACCGACTTAACGAAAGCGTTAGGTATCGATCCTAAACGCTATGCTGAGGTGGGTATTCAGTACTACCTGACACTTGAAGAGCTGTACTTGATCCGCGATAACATGCCGAATACCACCGTTCTAAAGAAAAGACACAAACCATTCCAAAGAACAGCGAAACAAAAGACGCAGATTATTGCCGTTCAAAACCAAAAGGGCGGGGTATCTAAAACGTCGCTGGCCAATGCAATAGCGACAGGTTTGTCGATTAACTATCATGTTGGTTACAAGATCTGTCTTATTGATATGGATGGTCAGTCAACCCTGACAAGTTTCTACCCTCCAGTTCATAAACACGAAACCAAACACATTGAGCGAAATGGTGCTAAGTATATTTCAGACGCTCGCACCAGCATTGGCGATTTGATGGCACTTGATCCAAATACAGACACGTTTCAGGACGAGGTCCGTAACGCCGTTTCAGATACGCTCATCCCCAATCTGAAAATTATCCCTGCGTCTCAGTCCGATAGAGACTCGGAATCTTTGAGTGCCAGTAACCAATTAGCGGGACAGAACGTTGACCCTACAACCCGTTTGAAAAACATCTTAGATGCTCTCGACGGTGAGTTTGACATTATCCTAATTGATACGCCGCCTTCATTGGGCTTTGCTACGTTGAACAGCTACTTCGCTGCGACTAGCGTGTTGATTCCGTGTAAGGCGGAACATAATGATACCGATGCGACCTGCGCCTACTTTCAATATCTGGATAGCATCATTGGTAACTTCATTGCTAAAGGTCATCAAGGCTACGATTTTGCGAAGATTGTCATTTCCAATTGGAAGGGCAGTGACTCGGAACTGGACATTTTCAATGCTCTAGTCAGTCAGTTTGGTGATGCAGTGTTGTCGACCAAAATGAAACACAGTGAAGCTGTAAAACGTTGTGCGTCTGAGCATAGCAGTGTTTTCGAATTCTCTAGGTCAATGGACAGTAAGAAAGGTAAAGCGTTAGAAGCGGCACAGGCGAACTGTAAAGAAGTCGTGGCCGACATTCATAAGCTGATAACGGACGTTTGGAAACAACAGGACAAAGGTGAGGAGCAATAATCATGGCCAATAACCGTCTAAAGAAAATCGCTGCAGCTAACGCTGCTAAGGCCGCACAAGAATCACCTACAATCACTGAACCTGAAGTGGAGAGTGTGTCGAGCTCACAACGCAAGCCCCAAGCCTTCATGGGTGGTAATGAGCGCGAAACCACTATGACCTTAGCACAGGGGAAGTTGGCTTCCATTGAAGCTTCACTAAAGGAGGGCGGCATTAGTCTCCAAGAGTTTTTAACTGAGACTAAGAAGCTGGACTTTACGCAAACAGGTCGTGAGATTAAGTCCATTGATGGTACAAGCTACCGTGCTATCCAACGTACCTTGTCATACGATGAGATTATGACTTTGGTTAGGATTGACGTGGACAACGTTCGTGAACAGTCGAGCCGCAATACGATTCAACTCAACAAGATGAGTGATGAAATCGAGTTCGGTATGCAAATTTCGCCTGTCCTTGCTTACCAAGGTGAAGATGGTCTGATCTATGTCGTGGATGGCTCATGTCGTACTGATATTGCCATGGATAAAAAAGTGGGGCTGGACTTTGAAATATTAGATCAAATCCCAACACCTGAAACCATTACCTGGCTGGTGGCGTCGTCTGACATCAAGACGTCTTTCAATTACTACGAAAAGGGCAAGCTCTATTCTCGTTTGATGGAAGTGAATGATTGGTCGGCGTACAAATTAGAGAAAGAACGTCTATACGAAAAATCAGACATCTCACTCTCCCTCGCTATCTACTCGATGCCTGACAGTCTGAAGAGCCTGTTTTCAAACTATGCCTTTAGTAGCCGAGATGCAAAGTTCCTTCGTAAATTGATCGGCACGGTTTCAGAGAGTGAAGATAAGCAAAGTGCCTTCACGAAATGGATTGACGAAAACCGCTCAGAATTCGAAGCCATGAATGCAGAGGAAGTGAACAAAGAGCTTATTGCACGGTTGAAAGATTGGAGTCCTGTTTCTCCTAAATTGGGGGGTATTAATAAAGAACCTCAATCGTGGGCAAAGAATGGGAAGGTATCGGTATCATTCCAAGTCGTGAGCAAAACAAAGTCGAAAATTGAACTGAACAATGCAACGCCTGAGCAGATTGCTCAATTAGAAGAGTTCAGCAAAACTTTGTTTGGTTAGGGCGGTTTTTGGGTAGTAGGACGCGTCCTACTATAAACTCAGTGGCATAATTATCTCTTGATGGTGGTGGCCAGCAGCCATGTAATGAAAGGGCTGTTGTCCCAACTACCGCAACTAACTGATTTACTGTCCCGTTATGTACAAACTTTATTATGCGAGAACAGTAACAAGCAATAAAACACACAAATAATAATTAAAATCAAACACCAACTATAAAGTATAGTTGCTTACAAATCAGTAATTTAAATAGGCTTAGGCATGAATCATCTACCATTACAATCCATATCGTATTTACAACCTGGAGATATAATCTTCTCTAAAGGCACAAGCAAGCATGGCCGATTGATTGGCAAATTTGCCAATGTAGCAAACGCTCAGTTTTCCCATGTATCACTCTATTTAGGTGATGGCTTGGTATTCGAAACTATTGGTAACATTTCAAAAAGGGAAAAGCGCTCCCTTAAAAAGCAGAGCAATGGACCTGATCTAAAGTATCTATTAAGTCAGAGTGACTTAAAGAAGGCTTTGATAAGCAAGTCGCCAAACATTCTTGATACAGGTGGCAGCGGTATTCGATTACTGGAAGTCTCCCTAAGTGGCATTTCTAAAAACCATGATATATGCGTTGCTCGTGCCGGAGTAAGTTTCTCACAAGCGGAATTGTTCAAACATTGCCAACCTCTCCAGGGGGTTAGCTATTCAATTGTTGGTGCTTTCATTGCTGGTTACAGTGGAAACCTAGATAGAAAATCATTCGAAATCTTTGATCGGCATATTAATGGCGAAAGCGAACTCCACAAGAACATTGCGAAGATAAGCTTACGAACACTTAAAGGGGCTCGAAAGAAATCAGAAAAGGCTAAGTCAAAATACAACCTTCACAAACTGGGTAAAGGTAATAACCGGTATTGCAGTACACTGGCTATTGTTACGCTGGATGAATACTGTAAGAGTATGTTTAGCGAAAATCACAAAATTCTTAGTAACCCTTCAATTCTGCTAACCCAACTAGCGCCCAACGATCTATTATCAGAGTGCTATCAGGACTCTGGATTCACCACATACAAGATCTCCTATTCAGCGCTACCCTCATCAATCAAGCAGAACGCGGTCTAATCACTAGTCTATGTGTTCGATTATATAGATAACAAAAAATCACAAACCCTAGTGTTCTCGCATAATAAAGTTTGTTCCAAGATAGCTGTGCTATAACACGATACGAACTCGACTCTGCGGTCTAATGTGGATTCAAAAAAAAAGCTCCCGTGATGGGAGCTTTCGATAACGATAAGTTATTGATTAAGAGCGTCTTGTAACTGCCCTAATACAAATGCCTTATCTTCTTCACTCTTTAAGTCTAGGGCTTCAATAAACCCTACACTGTTAATGAGTTCCTGCAATTTAACTTTATCCAAAGTTGGGCCAATTAACTCAAGGATATTGTGTAACATATCGACTTGAGCGTAAGGACCATATCCCCGACCCAATTCATGAGAATGGTCGATGAGGGAGTCAGTAAATGAGTTCATAGTAACTCCATACTTGGTGTTCTACCGTACAAAGACAGGTAGATTGGCGGGTAAGTGTGGTTACTTAGTTTCGGTAACTACAATGTCAGTTCCTGAAAACGAAACAGTGAACTTCAGATTGTTGAGGTTTTGCTTCATGCCAGAGTCCCTGAACGCTTCATCAAGCACTTTTTCAATCAACACTTCAGGGCTTGACGCTCTGAGGTTGCTGTACAACTTCTCAAGCAGATAATTGTCGTGGTCCATGTCACTTTCACAAAAACATCCCCATTCATCATCGTAATTGGCATAGATCCCTAGTGCGGTCGATAAATTTTCTTTTTCTGGAATAATCAACGTTCCATAATCAAATTCATCACCTGACACAACTACGGCATCCGTTTCTATTACTACCTGCCCAAATTCACCTTTCAGAATGTATTGGTCGCACAGTACGATAGGTATTGAATACTTACCATTGAGTGTGGCCACCGAAGTAGGGTTAACCAATTCGATACTGACATCGAGTTCACTCACTTCACGGATTTCACACTGGTGGATCCAATGGTCTGCATGCAAGCCCCTCACGTCGACAAACAACACATTTTCTGAATACATCAGGTAGTTGATGTTGATGGTTTCGTCTTCACTATCATGCTCCGGGAGCGCAAAGAGTAAAGATGATTCCACTTCAGCGCGAGACATCGGCTGTTTAAGTTGGCTATGTTCTACGCCATCATATCCAGCGAGTCCGAGCTCGTAACTTTTGCTTTCCCCAATCTCTCGCTTCGTTAAATAGTCAACGTTGTTGAGAACTTGAGGGGCATGGTTAACGGCGTTTCTCCATAGTAATCGGTCGAATGCAAACGACTCTCCAAGACGTTTGAGTTCTTTTTGGAGGAACTGCATCATCAGGGTTTGAACACTCGTTCGAATTGATTGCTCGACAGTTTCTGCATCTAACAATTCAGCTCGATCAGGCATTCTTGCTTTCACATCGTCGTTCAAGTGAACGATATGATGAGGGTTTAACTGGTTTGAACTGGTGACCGTATTGGTGCTAGAAATCAGTGCGCCTTGCAGGTATGCCAGCCAAGATAAACCGTTGTGTTTAGTGTCAAAATAGATACTCCCGTATTCGAATTTGTGCTCGATGTATTGGGTAGAACTTTCTAAAGTCATTCTTGAGTGATGTTTAAACATCAGAACTCCATTTAGAACGACGTCAATTTCATAGCCTTCACCAATTCGATCAACCTCACGGTCATATTTGCTAGAAGTTAAATAGCCAAATAAAGCGTCGGAAATGCCTTCCATTTGAATCAATGTACCTTTACCAAGTGGGCTATCTTCGATTTCGATAGATTCACCTGAAACGATGTCTTCAGTACTTGCTGAGAGCCTTTGATGCTGACTTTGAATGGTGATGTGTTCGCACGCAAACAAAGTGCTTAAAAAGCCCATACCATATGGGTTGCATTTAGCCACATCGCTTGACCAACCTGATTCTGCAACCGACAGAAGCTTTTGCATGTCAGTGATACCTGAACCATCGTCCAGTACCATTAAGTTCGCACGGCCATTTTCTACTGAAGTCGTGAAGGTAATGGTTGTGGCGTTGGCGCGAGAGGCGTTCTGAATCAATTCATTGATCACTTTTCCGGTGTTGGAAAAAATGGCACCAAGGTTCGCGAGAAAATTGGATTCGTTAATTTTGATTTGAACTGATTTGTTTGAGTTAGTCATAGTCTTATCCTCGATATAGGGTAGGTATGAATCTGCGAAGTACTGGGTGAGCACAACACAAGGGGTTACAAGCCGGTTAAAAGTGCGTTCAACGAGACATCAATGTCTGAAGGAGCATTTGACCGGGAAGGTTCATCCGGTGGGATGAGGTTCGTTGTCATTGTTGGACAATGAGGTTGGTTAGTTGCTGGTGGAAGTACCAGGTGCTAACAGGGGGTTAGACTCTGTGTTTGTGAATAGTAAACGTTAGCCAAAGGGTAATGCCTGCTGAAGCCCAAGAGAGTAGGGTGATCAACAAAACATGGCGCCATGTTTTACAGAATTCGACCACATCATGGAATGCAGAAGGGAACTCTGTGCCACGAACAACAAGAACAGGGTGAATACAGAAATAAACCGTCGCTAAACCAAATAATATGGTGAACAAAGTGCTTAATTTCATGGGTAGTTCCTCACGGGTAGGTGACATCGCAGGTACACAAAAAACACCCAAGGGTGTGTGTGTTGAACCGTTGATTGGGGTTAATTACGGGTAGTAATGCGAGTGGGTAACTCTTGTTGGTGTCAAAGTGCATTGACAGTAAGGGACATGCATAGCATGGGAGAATTGGAAGCTCTCCAGCTTGGAGAAAACGATCACTAATACTAGTGATGATGTTTTCGGGTTGAACCGTATCAATCTAGCGTATGGGGCTGAAATAAATGGCAATTAACGAATCCAAAATACATGTTTCGAGCACTCGTTCAGTGGGTTACGTACTAAGTGGGGGGAGATTGCTAGGCCAGGTATGGGAAACGTCGTATATTGAATTCAACGAATAGCCGGGGAGCAACAATGGAGAATGAGGTAAAGCGGGTAAAGTGGCATAGCCATGGATGTCGTGAGCTGATTGATGTGATGCGTTCATTGTCTCTCAGTGACATCCAATATCTGTGTGAGCAGCCAAGCCCAGTCACCACTGAATTTATTGACGAGTTCGCTCATTCAAAATGTTATGTCTTGTGCGAGGGTTTGATTGTGGCTGGAGAACGTAGCCGGTTCCCGATTCGAGGTGTGATTCTGTCTGAGTATGGCGTTGACCTTCATTACCTCAATGCTTTCGATATTGAAGGGCAAACGATCTATATCGATGCCTATGGCCTATTTACACGTATTGAAGATATCTCAAGGCGCTATCAGATCGACGAAGCAAACATGACGGTTTTTGAGTTCGACTTTTATGGACTACAGTGCCGAAACCCTGACATGCCAGTCGTCGTCCTTCGGGAAACATTAGATGCGCTTAGACATGGTATCGGTTCTCCCGTGGACTACGTTCGCTTTAGAGACAATGCTTGTCGTCACTTGCTATTGAATATTCAAAATGAAATTAACTAGGAGGGAAGTATGTTAGCTCAGTATTTTGATCGTATAGATGAAAGCATCGACGCGTTGCTGGCCACCGACTTAACAGAGACTCAGAAAAAAGCGATCTTGGCGTTGGTGAAAGACTCTAGCGAAGAGGTGTTGGCCTCATACAACAGAGCGGTTCGAGCAGAAACCAAAGTCAATGTGATGAAGACGAAGTATGACACGATCTGTTTGAGTGCGATGGATGCCGCGAGTGGAGTGCATTAAAAAAGGCCACTGTGAAAGTGGCCAAGCTGTGTTGTTTGCTAGTTTTATTGGTTTTGTTACTCCGATTGTTGCGAAGCCAGCCTGTTCATTTCATCGACGGACATTAGCTTAACAACAAGAGAATCTGGTAACTGACCATGCACACTAGCTGCAGGTAGCACCACTTTCCCTTCAGAGTTCAATATCTGGATCATGTTGTTGTTATATTTTTCTATAGCAGCAAAATCATAACCCTGAGATTTAAGAGCCGAAAACGCTTTACCAAATGGGTAAAACACAATGGGGTGTTGGCTCAATGACGTTTCACTTTGTTTGTCGATCACCATCATGGCATAAGCCATTACCCCTGATAGGACCATTAACCACACTATGATGATCTTCGGCAATAGATTTGACGTCTTACTTTCCGTTTGCGTTTGCGTTTGCGTTGGCGTTGCTTCAATCACGGTCGGTTCTTCGTCGCCTTTAGGTTCGTCGGGCATTGTTGGTTTTGATGCCTTCTCAATGAGTTGTTCAAGCTCCTGACTGGAATTCGACGCCTCAGTTGGTTGGTCATTTTTCTTTTCATTATCACCAGTGGCCATATTAGATCTCCTTAAACGTCAGTTTTAAAGGGGCTTGAAGTAGGAAGGTCACTTCTTGCATTGCTGGTACGTCAACGGTTGGCCAGATTTCTTCCAACATTTTTACGTAGTATTCCGAAATGCGGTCCAAAGATGAGGCGCCACCTTGGAGTACTGCCGAGGTGCCTAGTGTCCCTAGATCGGGTGTTTGAAAGCCTGTTCCGTCAGAGTTGATGTCGACACCCGGCACCCTTGATGGGGCAATACCTTGTGCCAGTCCAGAAAAGAAACCCGCCCACATGGAGCCTTTCAATACTTCACCGTTTCGAGCAACTAAAGTGCCTGGAATCCCTGCCTGACCGTCAGAGCCAGTAGCAAAGCCTTGCGCCGCTGCTTCTGCAGTGAGTCCGTCCTCATCGATGCAGACCACTTTTTCTAGTCTCATGTAGGCTCTGCGGTCTGACAATTGACCAATGCCGGATAATAGTGCCTGACAGTCTCTTAGGTCAGCACGATAACCATTTGGCAATAGTGCATCTGTCTTGATTCGCATGACCGCCGGAAGGGGCTCTCTCGCTGAACCAATACTGGTTGGAGCTTGCATGCCTGATAGCAAAGTGCCGGTTACAAGGCTGGTAGTTGGCAATGAAATTGAATACCCTTTTTGCTCAGGTTTTTGCTGATAGTTCTTCAAGGCAGCAGCCAACTCCATTTCTTTCTGATTCAATGCCTCACGTTTTTGCGCCTCTGACATTTCATCTTCATCGACCAGTTGGTTTGCTTCTACTAAGGTTTTTACACGTCCGTCTTGCAACAAAATCGCATCATTCCCTTCATCGACACTTCGAATGCCTGCAAGAGCTGGGGGAGGGGAGCTGCGCAACTGGCTCACTTGTTGGTTCGGCACGCCATTAGCGTCGACAGTGATTTCCGTTGCGTTCCCGTGTCGATCTACAACGACTTGGCGGCCTTGTCGAATTTGGTTCGGATCATAGTTGGTTCTTTCCAATTGGCGTTTGCCTGACTTCCATTCGGCAATCTCAGCATCTTGATCTGCCATTTTTTGACGAAGACCATCGACCTCTTGTTTTAACTGGTCGTACTGGTAATTGTCATTGCGTGCCGACGACTTTTTATCGATGGCCGAAATTTCAACTAAGGCGTCACGAACTCCGTCAACGTCTTCCCTCTCTAGTTGGGTACGTGTGCTCGAAGGCATGAACACTTTTTCGATTTTATTCGCGTCTGCGTTCGGTCGTTCAATTTTGCCCGGATGAATAAATTGCATCGCTACATAGGCGGCAGGAACAATACAGACGCCAATCACCCCATATCGGAAATTTTTGTTGGTTTCCCAAAGTTCTTTAAAGTTAATCTTCATGGTTCACCTCGATTAATCCAGAAGTGATGGACGTTCATTGCGAGAATGCATACGTTGGTAGTACAGTCGGTCGCGCAATACGTATACTTCGGTTTTTTCTGATGGCTTTAAGGTCGCTTTGTTTAAGATACCCGTTGCGATCACGTCATCATCTACCCAGCAATCCTGCTCTCGCAAAACCACATTTCGATTCGTAACGTTTTTAACCAATACAATGTCCACGATTCGTCGAGACGATATTAAACGTTGTTTCGTCTCTGCATATGTTCCAAATCGACAAGGACGTAACGCGTCTCGCGGAATGTTGGTCTGCAAGTCAAAACCTGTAGGTGTTGCTTTTCCTGCCGTTTGCGCAAACAGTTTGTTGATGCCCTCGACGTATGCAGATGACTTAACTTCAGGATCACTGGCAATGGCCAATTCAGATTCCATATCTTGAATGCGCTTTTCTTGCTCAATTTTATCCTGTTTTTTGGATGCCAATACGCGGTTCACTTTTGCTTGTAATGCTTTGTTGTATCGGACATCGACTTGTACCATTGCAGGCATGACATCAAGTGGCCAAATCGTTAAGTTGACTTGGGTTTCAGGCACCCCTTTTTCGAACATAATGATATTAAAAGGGGCATCGTTGTTAGACGTGAAATAGATAAAGCTACCATCCACTTTCATGACGACATTGGGATCTGAACTGCGAATGTTAATTTCTTTGAAAGAGGTGCGAATACTGTTGAGTATGTACTTTGCTGCAGGCAACGTAATATTATCTGAAGGGCGTAGTTTGTACTTCTGAACCGGCTTAAATTTCTTCGCCATTTGGCGCGGCATACGTTCGAATGCAGTCAGAGAAGGTTTTGGTGGTTGGGCCGTTGGTGGTGTTGCGACAATCACGTTCTTGTCTGATTGGGTGACTCTTCCAAATTCATCGACGGATTTTGTGCTGACAATAGGTTGCTTCGCAGCTGGGTCATTGACTGGAGTGAATTGACTTAATGACTCTTGCTTATCGGTCGGTAAAGATTTGACTACTTGGTCAACCATTGCAGCAACAGCCGCTTTATTTTCTGGTTGCGTTGTTTGTCGCTCCACTTTCGAGCCAACAGGTTCAATAGGGATGACGTTTTGGTTTGCCATTGCACCGAATGATAACGTGGCACAAAGCAAGGTCGTATATCTAGCGAGTTGATGTGAATTTTTCATAACGGGACCTACTTGTCTTGCTTGCGTTCGATACGATTGCGTTCTATCTGCGGAGCGCCTTCATATTGGTCAATGGACTGCATCTTTGGACTACCGTGTGCATTGGCAATCTTGAGTTCGTATGTCCAGCGTACTGCGCGGCGTTCATCGCTTTTATTGCCGCGTTTCTTCCGCTCGGTAAGCTTACGCTCGCCGTAAACAATCACTTTGTCGTATTTGTTGTCGTAGAACACATCTAATACGTTGAACTCTTGCACTTGGTCCCTGATGTCTAAAGCTTTCACATGACTGATCACTTGCTCATTCAATGCTTCGTAATCTCGAATGGAGAGCATTGGTTTGAGCGTATCTAAGACAATATCCACATTACGGACATTCACGTTACCAAGCATGCTGGCAATGAATATGCCCCATTGCTTCTTGTAACCTGAGTTGGCTTTGTTGCCTATCATGACAATTTCTTCAGAGAAATTAGGCGGGGTAACAACGGTGACGGGTTTCGCTGTCATTACCTTAAACGCTAGAAACGCGCAGATAATGATGGACAGCCCCGTCATCTTTGTCATTTTGTTACTGTGGTCGATGGCTGCTTGCCAAGAACGTTGGACATTCGAATCTGAATCATGCTCCAGTTCAGACTCATCCTGCCCCTTTTTTTTGCGGTTAAATATATTCATAGCAAACCTCAAACTTTTGCTAAAACAACACATAGAATTTAAAAACGGATCGCTACAAAGAGTTAGCGAAAATAAGTACGGTTAAATGCTTCTGGAAACGATTTACGGGATTTAAAGTTAATGATTCCAGCCCACCACAACATGTGTTTGAGCCGACCTTTGGGATAGTTATCTTTGACCCATGAATAGGCGAGAGCGAGAAGAATGGCGATTCCACCGATAAGTAACAGGTTCTTGCTGATGTGTCCGATAGCGATACCGACAAGCAAAATCCCCGCTGTATCCGACTCCATTCCGATCACCGATTGTTTGTCGTTTACTCGAAGTGGCACATAGGTTTGATTGTTCGGTAGTTGAGGACGAGCATCATTATTGATGTCTAACTTACTCATATGACCCCCTTATGTACTTCTGGGCCTCTTCTATAAGGCCCAGAGACATCTGTTGCTTTATACCGGAAGACCGGCAGTTAGCATGGTAGTGATAATGGTTTGAAGTTGCGCCAGCACCAGCATGATGATGACAGAAACACCAAGACCGATAAGGTTTGGTCGAACCATTGAGAAGATGATGATCCCTGCGAAAGAACAGAACGCGATAATTTGTCCAGGAACACCTTCAGCAAAGCTCACTAGTTCATCAAATAAGCCTTGGAACGCATCACCACCTGAACCGGCAATGGCCGAGACGGTAAAAAACATAAGCGCGAATGTAATTAAGCCGAGGTATGTCGTCTTTGAATCTACTTTTTGTACATCATTGACGTTGATTGTGTTTTGCATAGAAATATCTCCAATAATTCCGGTAAATACCTTTTAAGTAGGCCCTTGAATCATTGCAGGTAACCTAATTTTGAATTCCAAATAGTGAGGCGTTTTTTTAGGTTTATTTGTTTTGTTTCATAAGCGCCTGTTTTTTCTGCTTATTTTTATGTGACAAAAGCTTGATTTATCCCAAATTTCATTGTTGACAATCAATATGCTTTATTGAGTTCCATGCATCGACCAACTGTGACTTTCATATTTCAGGCGGATGACGGGTTCTGAGTACAGAGCTGCAGCCAGAATAGAAAGGGCTTCGATGGCGATGATTCCAACCTCCAGCGATACCAAACGGGGGGAGGTTTCTAGGTACTCTGACGAGGGGACGTTACTATCAATAGACAGCGTTTCTGCCGAGGAGAAGAATCATGAATGAACGATATTTGGCTTTCAAACAATGGTGTCCAACTGGCACCAATTGGGAGTTCATGGCTTTTATTGCTAAACGAAAAGCGGAGTTTACGGGTCAACCGGCTTGCTCGGGGCATATCTCTGACCAGAGTGCATTTTCGGCGTATATCAAAGATTGGGTATCCGCTAATACCACCAGCAGCGCCCACTCTTAGATTCCATTATCTAATGGGTTTCTTCATGTGTATGCGGTTTGTAGATTTCCGCTAATGATTTGGGACCTTTCTTTTTGGTCTTTTTGGTGGTGGCAGGGGAGTGGCTGTCGGTTTGTTGGATGGCTTTTTCGTGTTCTTTGGCAGCATCCGAGAACGCATTGCTTTTCATTGCGTTTTTTCGAAGTTTATTCAAGCGGTCGAGTTTTGCTTCAAATTCAGGCGTCATACTATATCTCGCTAGTTATGCACTAACTTTGTTATACGACGAAAACCATGACAGTTTAGCAATTTACAAGTCGATTTTGTTGAGTTGGGTAATTTCGTCTTTTGCTCTCGCTATTTGTCAATCTGTAAACTCAGTTAGATACAATGATGAGGGTATGGAACAACCGAAGAGGGTAAACATGGATCGTGTTATTCAAGAGCAAATCCAACAATATGCATTCAAACGCTTTCCCATTTTGTCAGGAAAGCCTCTCAAACCTCTTGCCATCGGAGCTGGTGCCGCTTTGCAAGAAACGTTGTGTCAATCGTTCAGTCCGGCAGACGTTTCTTTTTTTCTGGACCGTTTTTTCACCAGCAGAGAGTACAAGCTGGCGCTGATTAATTGCTATCAAGCTTGCTATACCCGGTATAACCTTGATGGTTCGCCCTCATCAACGACAGTGAATGAACATGAGTTATTGGGACTCGCAAGGCATGGTATTTTCAAAAACAAAAAGGGACTCACGGATAAGGCCGCTCAATTGGTCAATGAACAAAAGCGCTACGTCTTTGATCGAAGGAAACAACTGAAGGACAAGGTTCTGAGATTGAAGCAGTCGGGTTTTAGTGACCAATTCCTGTTAGACCGATTGGGTAAGCGCATTCAACCATACCTGAAGGTCAACTCCAAGGCTGGGCAGTTTTATTCGGATAGCATGGTCAGCGAAGCGCGAATGATGAGGGAACGCACAGCTTCAATGACAGTGAAAGAAGTCAAAGTGTTTCAAAAATCACTGTATGACCAAGGTGTTCCCGTCTATTTAATACTGATGGCCACAAACCATTATGAACCAATGCTTTACGAGTTGGTGAGAGATGGCGAACCGGAAAGGAAGTTCCCACAAGTCGCCTAACTGAAAAAGAGCACACAATGGTGCTCTTTTTTACATGGGAACAACCAAACTAATGCATGGTGGGCGTTGCTTCTGCACGCATGTTCAGTAATCGGAGAACCAATTTGTCGACCGCTCTTTTTTTCGTAAAACTGAGTTTTTCATACGGTTCAGTGTCGAACAAATCGCACATTAAACCGGATTGTCCGTTTTGGTTTACATCGTGTGTTTCGGTGACAAAACCAGAACCATCTTCATTGCGTTGAATTGGCCAGAAGGTGCATGTTTCGTCTACACGGTTATTGATCAAAAACACCATATATTCTTGACGTGTAGGCGACATCGAAGGTCGGATGTCGGGGTTGGTACTCATCCAAGCTTCTAGAACGAACGTGTATTTGAGCACGTTGAGTTTGCCCATCAGTACGCGCAGCGCCATGGTCATCTTTTCTTTGCTGTCTTGGTCTGAGATTGGAAACGAATAAATGCGAACTTTGCCATCAGCACATTCCAATACGATTGATGGATCAGCAGTACTTCTTGCCTTGAGTAGATCGTTAGCGACGATTTTTTAATTATTAATGTCCATATTTGCCTCTCTTTGCCTCTTCAGGAGTCCGTCTGATTTGTATCAGTCGTAAGTAATTTCGTAGTCAATGCCGTCTTGCCATGGCGTTTCAGTAATGATGTAACCGACTCGGTTAACCCAATGGCAACCATTCACAATTACCCACTTACTGTCGACAGGCTCACCCAGCTCATCTTCTTCTTCGTCGATATCAATCTCGATGATCGTCCAGACTCGACTGGCGTCGGTTGTTTTGATGGTTTCTAGGTCGTTGCCATAGGTTTCGAATGAGATGCATTTGTCATCAAGGAAGATGGCGCTACCCCCATTCTCGTTGATGATTGGTTTAAAGGATTCCACCCATTGTTCAAAAGTAAGGTTGTTCATGCTGCATCTCCTTGATTGGCGTTAGGGATACTTTATTCGATGAATGGAAGGGCTCCCCCCATATTGGAGTACAGAGTCGATATCGTTTGACTTGCCAGAGTGAGTGGGGGGAAGAGAGAGAGGTTGAACCTATGCTTTGGTTGTCATTACACACAAACGAATGGAGAAATCACATGGCAATGTTTTGGGGCAACGTCTGGTATCAAGTCATTCATGATGAGCTCGCATATTGCGGCATTCTAATGCTATCGAAGTACCCAAGTGCTCATGGAGGCTACGACAGTCAAGGCAACGAGATTGTAGAAGTGATCATGCCTTCGTTGCCTGAAAATGCAGGCTTTTCCTTCATTGAGCATAAAGACCAACGATCAGCGATGCTGGCCTGCAAAAGTCATATCTTAGATAAATCCAGATCGGATCTGCTTGCTCACCTATGGGTGGTCAATGACACTCAATGTGATCTTGATGAGTTTAAGGTTCAGCTGAAATCTGACCCTGACCATGTTCAGTATTGGAAATCGAAAATTGCCACCAGCAAGGAAACCATTGAAGACTTTCAACTTAAAGCCAAGAACTTGAAGCAAATTCGTAAAAGTAAAATCAAGGAATTTCTCGAAAGCGAAATTGTGGACATCGCGACAAAGCACGCTCACGAACTGGCATAACCTAACTGGAACGGGGCGTGGGCAGCACCCAGTCCCTAACGTTTTAAATTGGAGATAGACATGAAACAACCGTACTTAGTCGTTACTCACGCAGAAGGTTTCGAACCAGAATCATACCTTGTTTATGCCACGGACGAAGACATGGCATGGAATAGGCTCCTTCATTGGCTTGAAACCAACCAGTTGCTTGATGGAGCGACAGAGCAATACCTAGACCATTGCAAACTATTGGATGACATGCACAGAACAGCAGTTGAAGCTCCGAATGAGGTATGTCAGTTCGATGCTACGTATGAAGCGCTGGATTTCGAGTTCTTAAAAGCATTCGCTCGTGATTCCCTGCCTGAAACGGAAGCCGCTGTTTTGTCGTCATTGATGGAAAAACTCAAAGCTGCTCATGAAGCTCGTTATTGCTAATTGACACCTTGTTCGATTCTTTCTCTTAAGACCTTGGAGATCATGACATGAAAGTTGATGTGTATCTGAACTTACATCGCTCCACCGACACAACGCGTGTGTATTCTATTCGGTCACGAGAGAAAGAGTCTTATGGAAAGGCGATTGGCTAATCTTCCTCAGTGTCATTGATTGACTGTGAATTTGTCGTAAGCGAGAAGGGGAAAGCAAGGGTTAAACGAGAGCAATCAAAATTGGTGCATGCCTTTATCCGAGGTACGCTAATTGATTTTGAGCCTTTTGAAACAAACGCTGCGTCGTATGTAGGCTATTGTCCCTATCAATCACAAGCTCCCCACTTTTATTGCATTGAAACGGCGAAATTCAGCTCATCTGAAAACAACACGCCGATCTATCGTGCTCTACGTGTTAACTGTTTGCCAAACTATGTGTTAGCCATTCAGTAACTACTGATGTTTGCTGGTGGCTTACATTCAAGGACTTAGGCAGTCGCATCGAAAGCACAGGCATATGTCATTGGACTCCCCCCATTTTAATTCACCTCCCCCCGTCTTTTTTTGTCCATTCAGAGCGGCAGGTATAGACTCATTCCAAGCAACTAAGTGAATAACACAAGGGATTGAACATGGAACAAGTAATTGCAGCACCTCTAACGAATCAGACCGATAAAGCAGCGATATCAACAGTACCTAGTCAACAAGAACGTAATGAAAATCTAATCGCTCAGTTAGCCATGGTTATTACCCTTAAAGGTCATGACTTCGATGGTATCCTTAATTTTGGTGCAGTAGAGGTCGTACCGACAAATGGGAAGCCCTTTCTATTAGATATAATCACGACTCAAGGCTACAACGAGTTTAGTGAAGGTCAGCCGGTATTAAAGACTTACAGCATCTTTGAATCATTGACGGAAACCATATTGATGTTTTCAGACGACTATGACTACGACTTCGAACAACCACTCGCTGAGATTTTGCCTCATGCGTTGCTGAGAACGAATCTAAATGGATGTGACGCTGAACCGGACGATGAGTTGGCATCTTCATGTTTAGAGCGAAAAGATTCTGATTGCAGCGCTTGTTGGAACAGTTCAATCAACTGATATTTGATGCGTCGGTTCGGAGCATCGTTTTCGCTTCCAAGCAAGAAAGCTTGGCGATATTGAATATAGTCCGCTAGCGTCTCGTAAATCGCAGAAAGACAAACACGCAGCGCGTAATGTTTCCATAAAGCAAACCAAAGCCAACTGAACAGCGCAAAAGTGAGTGGTCCCAACACCAACATAGGATAGAGACCAAGTACCGCGCTGGAATTATGTAGCGACAAGCTCACGACCGCGATCAGTAAGCTCGACATGCCAAGACGTCCCCAAAACGGACCATTCACTGCTGTACTCGCCAATACTGCTCACATCGCGCCGTAAGTCAGCCACAGTGGTAAGCCCATATTCAGGAGGGCATAACTGATGACAAGCGTAATGCTCCACGTGAAAGCGGTAATTGCAAAGCGTGTCCAACGCCTAGGACCGGCAGTGTCTAAACCACTGATCAATGCTGCAGGCATGGTCATTAAAGCCGTCATGGCGAGATTGATTTGGTTGAATAGCACACCCAACCCCATGAACAGAACAATCGCGCTGGTGGCACGCAGACCAAGGTTGACAGAAGGGGAGTACCAGATTTACGCAGAAAGGCAGGAGATAACGTCATAAACCCTCATTACAGTTGGCAACACCTTCAGTGTAACGCGAATATCTTTTGATGTACTGGCTTCAACCACAGATTGAAAAATTGAAGCGGAGTTGTTATTTAACCGACGCACCTCCAAGCTGAGTAAATAGCCAATCATTGAACAGCGAGACTTTTCGCGCCGCTAGACGGTAGTTCGGCACAAATACGTAATAGCCATAATGGCTATGCATACTCAATTGTTGGATGTGGTGGACCTCACCCCTCGACATCGCCTGTTGCACCATAAAATCAGGCAGGAGGGCAAGCCCTTTGCCAAGCTTTACCGCTTCATAAGAAAGATAGAAATGCTCATGACCGACAGGGTGATAATGAATCGCGCTTTGCAGAGATTGTTCTAGTTTGAACTGCTCCCACAACTGCGGGCGCGTTGTTTGAGGAATAAAAGCGAAATTCGCAATGGACTGTTTGTCGTTACACGTTGAAGAACTTGATGAGCCCGTTAGCAGCAGCGTTTCTTGACGCAACAATCGACCATGTTCATAGTGACTAGAAAGAGGAAGGCAGCGGATGGTGATGTCGCTGTCTACATCTAACTGATTTATTGGACCATCACTGGTGCGAACTTTAACGTGGATATCAGGGTGGACTTGATGGAATGCATCAATGTTTGGCACCAACCACAAACTGGCGAAAGAAGGCGTGACATCGACCACCAATAACTCTTGTTCTGTATCGGTTTGAATCAGGCTTACCGTCGCATGTTGGATGATTTCCAACGCTTCGGTCACCTTGGGTAAGGCTTTGTTGCTTAATTCAGAGAGAAGGCATGCCTGCCCCATCGTGCTTAATTCTTAATCGATATACTGTGTTTCAGGCATACCAAGCCCTGTAAGCGTATTCAGGGCTATGATCATAGCGTAAGTCTCGCCAACTTGAGCGTTGTAGTTCTTCAGGCTTAATTTCCCACCTAGCAACTGTTTTACTCGGTACATTGCGGTCTCTGACAGAGAGCGCTTATGATAGCCATACCGCTTTTTCCACTTCTTGTTAGAGCCGTAGACCTTCTGGCAACCTACCGCTAAATTACAAGGATGCCCTTGTTCCCAGAAGGCTACCCTTCTCTTGGCGGGATGAGCGGAACAGCTCGCTTGAACCGTATGGCATCATGGCAATTCCTCGTGTCATAAGCGCCATCGCCTGATATCTCAATGATTTTCCGACGTATCAGCTTGAGTAAGTTGGGGAGCACTTCGGCATCGGTTACGTTAGATAAGCTCAGCTCTGCTGCGACTATTTTGTGGGTGCTTGTATCTACTGCGATGAGCAGCTTACGCCAGACTCTGCGCTTGCCATCAGTTCCATGCTTCTTGACCTTCCATTCACCTTCACCATAAACCTTGAGACCAGTGGCATCAATGGCTAGGTGTTGTATCGCACCTCTGGTTTTAGTTTTAAATGAAACCTCAACATCCTTAGCTCGGCGGCTTATACAGGTGTAATGGGGGCAAACCAGCGGGATGTTAACCAGCTTAAATATGGAGTCTAGAAAACCTTGCAGCGCTCTCAATGGCATAGAGAAACGTGTTTCACCATCAGAGCGGTAGTAATGGCTAAGTCGCTGAATCGGCGAAGTCTACCACGCTTGCCTTGTTTGTTTTGCTTCCACTCGGCTATAGCTTCCTCATCATTCCAAAAGGTCAGAGAACCACGGTTGATTAAGGCTTTGTTGTACTGCTTCCAGTTAGTTGTTTTGTAACGAGGTTTAGGCATGAGGGTACTACGATGGATGGGTGTAGCCGATCAGATCGTAGCTTGTAGATTTAGTTCCACCGATTTAAGCAACAAGGCCTCGTAAGGCGTTTAAATTTTTCGTTTAGATGGCTGAAAAGCGAAGCTAGGCACTTTCCGGATGGGTTCTCAGGAAAAGTTAAAATTTATAGTGATATATACGCAACTTATGTAACTAGTTTGTTTACAACTTGTATCATATTGTGATTTAATGTCGTCGTTTTTACACAAAGAGGCATAAGTTTTGATCGATTCAATTATAGAACTTGAATCAAAGAGTAAAAAATCTTGGGATAAGGGTTACAAGAGGTTTGTTAATTACTTAAATAAAGACGATCCGGTTGTAAATAGACAACTGGAAAATCTTAAAGAGAGTTTTACTATTTTACCTAAGGACCCATATGACTCATCTGGAACAAGGTACCGGCAATATAGTCGAGCAGTATATCTTCCATGGAAGGGATCTATAGACTGGGTGTCGGATGATAGTATCTCAGATGGACTGAAAAAAATCCCTTATTATCAAGGTGAATTTAATCCTGAACACTCTTTAAAATGGCGTTATTTTGACCCTATATCTAAGGTTATCCTTGATAACCCAGTATTCAAAAAAATAATAGAAATAGCTGTAAAAGAAGCGGTATGGGAAGAAATAGATTTCTACAGACCAATATCAATTGGAGCGCACGTTATTTCACAAAAGGTAGATCTGTTGTCTAATGAAGCTTACCAGTCTCCATGCTGTATGCACCAAGATGGTGAAATGTACGACTATGTTTTTCTAATCGATAGAAAAAATATTGAAGGAGGTATGAGCTATATCGCAAATACTGCTTCAGTAAATATACTCCCAGAAAATGTTCATAACGACAATGTCATAGATAGATTCACATTAAATGAACCATTAGAAGGCTTCGGAGTGAAGGATATTGATGTTAGCCATGGAGTAGAAAGAATAAGATTAAAGAAAGGCGCTAATTCAGGGTATAGAAATACAATCCTGGTTGATTTGACACCTATGTACGAAAATCTAAGGTGAGCAATAAACTTTACGATTCTAAATGTAATAACCTAGAAAATTTTACTTAAAAAGGAATTATATAAAATGATAAACATGCTAAAAGAAATTGTTGTAGATATCGCCGAACTAGACTCCGTAAATGAAGTGTCTGATTCAAGTTTATTATTTGATGACTTGGGACTTGATAGCATATTAACTATGGATCTGATTGTTTCTATAGAGCAAAAAACAGGAGTATCTATTCGAGAAGAAGACATTATAGAAGTCGAGACTTTTTCAGAATTACATAATCTAGTAAGAAAAGAAAAAAATGGAAATTAACAACCAAGATAACCTGTTTCAATCCTTGATTAAGGATAGAGAAGTATCAGTGATGTCTAAAGGCTTCTACACATATAGTGGCGATTTCTTACTAGTTATGTATGGGGTGAGAAGACTATTGGATGAATGTATTGAGTGGTCGCATAATGTTCGGTTGGAAGAGTATCCTCAAGTTTTAACAGTTGATGCGCTAGATAAAGTAAACTACTTTAGAAAATTCCCTGGCTTTAACTATGTCGCTAGAAAATTCAAAAAAGATGCATTTTCAAACACGACGAAAGAAAATGATCCTATAGGAAATAAATTTATTGATCACGATACCAATTGTTATGATGGCGAATCTTATGTTTTAAACCCTTCTGCGTGTTATCACACATTTCTTAATCATCAAAACGAAAGTTTTGATAAAGGATTAAATATATTCCTATGTGAAAGCTCATGCTTTAGGAATGAAGCGGAAAGTATAAGGAACCCTTTCAGGCTCCACAATTTTAAAATGCGTGAAATTGTGGTAATTGGAGGAAAGGATGATGTTTATAATGCGACACAAAATATATTCTGTAATTTAAAAAATAAGCTCCTTTCTTGTGGTGTCGAGTTTTCAGAAAAAGTAGCGTCAGATATTTTTTTTGGTGCGAACTCAGAGCGTCTTAAAGAAATCCAAGTTCTGAAGGCTGCTAAAAAGGAACTGATTTTCCCTACATCCTCAAACTCTAATATGTCCTGCTTTTCTAGGAATATCCATGAAAAATCATTAACAAAAGCCTTTAATATTAGAGGGGAGGATGGAGGGTACTTATATAGCGCGTGTTTGGCTGTTGGTGTTGAGAGAATGTCATATGCATTACTTTACCAACTAGGTCGAAACATTGAAAAGTGGCCTTCATCATCATTGAAATCAAACATCTTGCTAAGCAGAGAAAAATACAGTGCCAAAAAAGTCCCTCAATGCGAAATATAGTTTTAATATTGAAGAAATAGGTAGAGTAGCAATTAATTGCTATACCGGTTCATATATTAATATGTTGGAATCTAGTGGAATTATAGAAAGAGAATCTACATTATGGTTAGCTGGTAACGGGTTCTTTCTGACATCTGGAGAAGACGAATATGGTATTCCGGAGCTAAGATTTAATCTATTCTCTGTCATTGATAATTATCTAAATCGAGTCGGGTTAAATATAAAGAAAGTATATCATACGGACATTGATGATTTTTTTGATAATAGTAAATATGCTAAAGGTAGAGTTATTTGGCTAAACTCTGAATACTTAGAGTATGCTGATATCTACAGGTTGAATAGGGGTTACCTACATAGTGTATATGTTGAGCGAGAGAGTAAGGCACTAAAGACGCTGGATATCATTGACTCTTTGGTTGTTGGAACACCAAATATGGCATGCAAAACAAAAATAGATCGAGATCAATTAACGAAGGCGATGGAGAACAGGATAGGAGATGAGTTTAGTCTGTATTACGGATACCACGAAGAAATAGAATGCACTGAAACCTATAAGCCATTGACAAATGAGGAGCTATTGAATGCGCTAAGGGATCAAGCGATGGAGTCTCATGTTTCGGTGGAAAATATAGTGTTATGGAAAAGTAACTTATTTAATGTAATTGAAAGAGAAAACACAACAGGTCGAAGTGAAGTACTAAGGAAAATTGTAGACAATATAAACACTTTGTATGTGATTCCAAATAGAATGCTACTGATAGATATTATTGATAGACTTAAAGTAAATATATCTGGAGAAGGAATGATAAGATCTTATCATGAAGAACTTATTAAATCATGGAGGATGCTTTCGAGCACAGCGCTTAGGTTTTCAATGCACTATGACGAGTCAGCTATAGACAGATTAAATCATAGATTTAATGAAGTGTGCGAGTCTGAGATCAAGTTTTGGGACCGATTGAGAACATGTACAGAGAGGTATTCATGAATAATAATGTTCTAATCATAAATTATAACATTGGATATGATACTTTTATTCACAAGCTAAGAGAGCTTGGGTATGGGGTTGTTATATTAAACAATAGCAGTAACCAATGTGATAGTTTTAAAGTGAAAAATATCGCTCGGTATTATGAAACCAACTTACAAGACTTTGGAGAGGTTTCAAAATACTGTAGAGTTCTTCATGAACAATATGAGTTTAAGGCGATTCTATCACATAGTGAATTCCATCAGCATATGGTTGATATGCTTGCCAAAGAACTGGACCTTGTACATAACCAACCAGATTTAGTAAAAGAAACAACGAATAAGATCCTTATGAAAGAAAGAGCCAAATCATATGGAATTCCTACTGCTGAGTTTTGTTTACTGGATACTACTAAGAATATTGATGATGAGTTGGAAAGAGTATTAAATAAAATCTCTTTTCCATGGATTATTAAGCCCCCCATTGGTTGCTATAGTGTTGGAGTTCACAAAGTTAGTAGTATTGAACAAGTAAAGAAACTGGTACCTCAGGTAAAAAGGCTATCTACGTTCATTAAATCTACGTATAGCGATAATCAAAGTATGAATAATGTACTGATAGAAGAGTACATACATGGGGAGGAATTTAACTTTGATGGGCTTGTGATAGATGGTACCTGGCATACACTAATGTTATCAAAAAAAATCCCCGATCTATTTGGACCTACTTTTCAAGAAGAAGGCCTTCTTAGCATTATAAATAGCCATGGCGTTGAAGAGTTTGAAACTTTAGCTAAAAAAATAATTTCGGCATTTCCTTATAAAAACGCTCCAATACATATGGAAATCAGAAGGGATAGGGAAACCAACGAACTTAAGGTTGTTGAATTTTCGCCAAGACTTAGTGGTGGTGGTCAAACTATTTATGAGATGCTGAAGATTTCCGCTGAATATGACGTGTATGACGTCTTCATGAAGATGAGGACTAATGCATTAAAAGAAGTTGAGATCCCAAAGTTAAAATGGCATTCGTTTGAGATTGACTTCAAAATTGATGGTTCCGGTATCATTAAATCATTTAAAGGTTTAAACGAGATTAAGAAAAACGTTCTATTTAGAACTGTAGACATAACAAAAAAAATAGGGGATATAATAGCCCCACAGTCAGTAAATATAGACACAGTAGCTGTGTTTTATTTTTCAGTATCGTGTGCTAAAGAAGCGGTAGAGTTATTAGATTTTGTGAATGATACATTTAAGGTGGAGTTAGTGTGAAAAATATAATTGTTACTGGCGGATCTGGATCTATTGGCAGTGCTATTGTGAAATCTCTAATCCGTAGTGGGCATAATGTTGGGTATACGTACCTTAATAACGAAGGTGAAAAGGAAGAAATATGGAAGCTTGCGGATCATAATAATGTTAAAGTTTGCATGTATAAACTCGATATTAAGAATGAAACAGAAGTTTCAAAATTCGTTGAAGAATACACTGAGCAATTTGGTGATATCGATGTGTTAATTAACAATGCAGGAGTAAGCACGAGTAGCCTAATTTTTTCTCTAGATAGCGACTCTCTTGATTACGTGATAGATACAAATGTTAAGGGGACCATTCTCTTAACAAAGTATGTTTCGAAAAAAATGATGCGTAGAAAAGCTGGATTGATAATTAACACCTCATCTATGGCCGGAGTGCGTGGGGGAAGTGGTGTATCGGCTTACGCAGCATCTAAGGGGGCTATTAATTCGTTTACTAAATCTATGGCAATAGAACTGAGTAAATGGAACATAAGGTGTATAGCAATAGCACCTGGATATGTAAACAGTGATATGATATCTGATTTGAAAGATGTACATAAGGAAGAGCTGAAGGATCGTATACTGATGGGACGTTTTGGAGAACCATATGAAGTGGCGGAAATGGTTGAGTTCTTTATAGAGAAAGGACAATTTTCAAATGGTTCGATATATGAGATTGATGGCGGGATGTGATTTATAATCACAGAGTGTCCTGTTTTGTTGTTTTATCTTTAGATTAAAAAGGAGGTTGAAATGGAAACCAATGAGATAATTAATAAAGTTGTTAGTATACTTAATTCTTTTAATCGAACTAAAGTAGAGGAGCTTTTTGAAATTAAAAAAGTTATCCGAGATTCTTTAGAATTCATGACTTTTATTGTTCGTGTAGAAGAGGAATTTGGGATATTCATAGACGAATCTCACTTTGATCATATATTAGAACGGGATTATCTTTTAAATACGATACATAACTATTTAAGTGAATAGATTGGGTTTGTTAGAACATAATGTTATAAATCCAAGTGATGGTGTGTTCGATGAAGTCAGCAATTGTGCATATTTAAATACGGCAATTGCTTGTAGATTTTATGATATTGAACCTGAGTTCATTCTAGGATCTGTACAAGGATTAAATACATATAATATTGAAGGGATTTATGAGAAATATTTATCTGGGATATTAAATGGCTTGGTCGATCCAAGAAAGATAAAAAAAACTGAATTTAAAACTGATGCGTTTTCATCTTCTAAAGAAATATATAAATTTATCAGCACTTTTGGTGGTAGTGAGTTGATAAGTTTCTCTATTCCGTTAAACAATGTTTTCTATAGGGATGATTTTCTAAATCGCAACCCGAATAGTTATGATTATAGACATAATTCACTAATGATGTTGGGGAGTGGTAAGAATATTGAGATTTTGGATGGTACACCAACAGTGACATATCCAAAAGGCGTATCGATTACACTATCCAACTTCAAAGAATCTATTGTTAGCAGTGGTATTTATTCTATTTACATGCTGAATATAGGGGAGGCTCTTTCATCCTTAAAAGATATTAGTAATTGTGTTCTTATCAATCAGTGCCGGCAGATTTTGCTATCCGAATTCAATGAATACCTTGGCGGCCAGCACAGGACAATGGATTATGTCAGCTCGGTATTGTCTGGATCTAGTATGAAATTAAAATCGGAAATGTTTAGCGCTGAAGCTAACATATTCGATTTTATTAAAATGCAAAGATATTATTTCTATATTTTTCTTTCTCGATATTTTGTTACCAAAGAACAACAGTTAGAGATAATGCATATATGTCGAAGGCTGAACCAAGAGTATATATTGGCAAAGATGTTAAGTACTAGAATGTATCTATCTACTAGCGTTGACTACTACATTAAGATGGAACGTAAAGTGGAAAATGTCATTTCTAAAATAAATAATATG
>NZ_JAPPTH010000026.1:0-70766 GCF_027587015.1 Vibrio sp. Makdt | reverse complement strand
TAACCCTAATAATAAAGTCGAATTTATATAAAGGATTAAAGAAATGAACAAAGTCTTTAAGGTTGTTGCTGTCTCTGCACTTTCTATCTCTTCAGCGAACGTTTTCGCTGTGAGTGACACTTTTGATGCAACATTAGAAGTAAAACAAGCAATTACAATGACAAAAACCAGTGATTTAGACTTCGGTATCATCACATCAGACAACACTACTGATGTTGTTGTCGCTCAAGGTGATGCAGGAGCTGCGGCGTTTACGCTTTCTGGAGAGTCTGGTGATACGGTAACAGTAAGTATTTCAGATACCAACTTGGTTAACGGCGTAAATACAATCGCGGCAGAATTTGACTTTAATAACGCGATAACTCTTACCGGGGGTACTGCGGATCTTAATATTGGTGGCACTGCACGGACTTCGAGCGCAACATTAGTCGCTGGTACTTATACTGCAAACGTTGCAGTAGATGTAACTTACCAGTAATTAAATGAAACTAGTCTAATATTGTGGCTGTTATATTGCAGCCGCTTTTACTATGAAGTCTCTATTTAGATGTGTAGTTAAGTACACGGCTTATATTGGTCTTATTTTTTATTCAAGCCCGTTCTATGCTCTGGAAATAATTCCTGAGAATATGGAAGTAAAATTTCCGGGCATGTATGTTTCCGGTTCTGGACAGAATGCCGATGCTAATCCATCGAGTAGTCAGATTTATGTGGTGCGCTTTTATGTCGAAGGTGAGCCAGGGAAAAAGATCGTGGTTTCGCTCCCATCTAACCAATACCTTAACCATTCCCAAAAGTCTAAACGTCTTCGTATCAAAAAGTTCTATTTTGGCTGCGGCTTGTCGAAAAGGGGCAGAGCGAAAATAAAAGGGAATGGCAGAAGTAAACTGCTGTGTATTGGCGCAAGAGTAAAAATCGGCGCGAATCACCCAGCTGGCGTTTATACCAGTACCATTCCTTTTGAGGTTAATTATAAATGAAGTTATTTATCTCATGTATTGTCGGCTTACTTTTCACTGCACAAGCCTATGCTCAACTCCTTATTGCACCAACACGTTTCGTCTTAGATGCTGATACCTCTGTGACAGAAAAAATCGTGGTAGAAAACAATTCAGATGAACCGATTCGATTAGAGATAAAACCTATCTATCGACCAGTAAAGGCAAGGGGGCTGGTGCGTACCGATGCCAATATTGCTGAGTCTGAAAACATCGCTGATTGGATTAAAGTGTCACCACCGATTATTCGTGAATTGAAGCCTAACCAAAGGCGCACCGTTCGCCTGCGCATGAACGCCTTACCTGCGGACATGCCTGATGGTGAATACCGTGCTTATCTATGGTTCTCTCCGATAGCGAAAGCGCCCGAAGCCTCACCGCCAGACCTGTCCAGAAAGGTGCGATCTAACAATGGTTCAGCGTTCCAGCTTAACTTCCACATCAACAGTTATGTGCCGGTTTACGTACAAAAAGGTGAACAGGTCCAAGATGTTAAGTTTGAATGTGATGAACAGAACCTCAAGATCACCAATGACGGTAAGTTTCAGTTCAGCGCCAAACTGAATGTCGACGAACACAGCGAAAAGGTGGTGTTGTTGCGTAATGCTGAATTAACCAAATCGCTTCCGAAAGGCTCAAAGATTTCACTGGTTCAAAACGACGAGTCTTTGCACGAATGTGTTCTATAACTTGAGCTGTATGCTGTCAGTGCTTACGCGCTCGATTGAGTGACGATAAGATTCATGTTCCAGCACCTGTTATGTCGACTTGTCTTGCTTGGCTCTTTGCTTCCATTTGTCGCTTATTCGCAGTCAGAACAGGAAAGCGAGGCGAGTGAACTCTATCCTGCTCATATAGAGGTGCGAGTAGGACAAGTCGGTGATAGCTTTTACCGTGTCATGATGGATGATTACGAAGAGCCGTTCATATCGATATCCAATGCGGCTTTTTCGCTGTTAGAGATGAACGGGCAGTGCGATGACGTGGGTTATTGTGAAATCTACCTGCCGCAAGATGTGGGTAGAGAGTCTCCCCCCTATATTGTTGATACCCAGCAAGCGCTTTGTTATCGCGATGACAATAATATCCAATCAATTAAGTTTGAAGTGATTGAGTCTGAAACCTATATCCACTGGTACAGCCTACAAGCGTGTATCCCTGCCAAAGTCCGATGGGACATTGATGACTATCGGCTAACCGTGTCGCCAGAGTTCAGTTCGTTAACAGAGCTGGAAGCGGTGATCTCGAAGATCAAGAATGAATCCCGCAAGAAAGCCGAAGAATTAAAACGTGCCTCTAACGTGCCTGCGGTCGATCCCCTTGCTGGGGTGGGATTAGCGACACGAGTAGCAACGTCTGTATATCACGACAGTGAAGAGGGCGGCGATGTTTACGTTATTTCCGATACCATTTTAAGCACCGAACATTCCTTATCCCGATTGTCTATTGATTCGAGAGAAGATCAGCCCATCGTTTATTACAACATTGCGGTTGAGACTAACGATGGTGAGGGCTCGCTTGAGTTAGGGCATGTATTGTTGGATGGCAGCGTTTTTACGGTTAACCAAACTCTTGAAGACGGGCTTTACTACACCAATCGAAACCGTCAGCCAGAGTTCGGCAACTTACAATTGGAACGTACAACTCAACCCAATATCAGCATTGATGTGTTGGTTAATGGTATCTATCAAACCACTTATCGTTCTGATGAGTTTGGACGTTTTGTCATTGAAGAAGACAACATTTCCCCAGGTGACACCATAAAGTTTCGTTACTACTTGTCTAAAGGGGTGTGGCAGGAGGAAGAGATCACCGTTGCTGGTTTAGAAGATGCCTTTTTACCACACAATGAATGGGGCGTTGAGGTGGTAGGTAATGAAGGCGCGGATCGAGCTGGCGCTGTCTCGTTAGAGTATGGCCTCGCTGATTATTTTACCGTGGGTAGTGCTTTCAGACGACAGCATGGTAAAGACTTGGTCGGTTTTCAGGGACGATATTTACCGACACATTGGTTTGCTGGTCATATTGGTTGGTTGCCCGATTTTAATCGGTTCCCAATGGAGTTTGATATCTTGCTAGGTGCCGATCAGTCCGCATCGATTGAACTTAATAAGACCGATGAATTGGATTTAGAGTCGATGGAGTATGATGTCTTCAAGTACAACTTGTCACTTGCAAATCTCACTGCCTTTTTAACGGTAAGAAACGATGACGACGAGTTAAGTGTAGAGCCAAAAGTGAACGCCAAAGTGTCGAGTAACCTGTTCCTTTCTTATGCAGGAGATTATCAATACACGAAAGATACCCACCAAGATAGTTACTTGCATACCGTCGAGCTCGCCAAAAGCGGCTTCTCTGACACATCGTGGAATATATCTGGAACAGTGAATGGGTCTGGACATCATGAACGCACTGAGCTCTCCTTAAGAAATGCCTGTAAAGAGTGTGTGCTTGATCCTTTGAAGGTATTTCAAGAGCTGACCACTAATGTATCGGCACGCTACCAGAAACAAGAGGTCTCATTTACTGCCTCTTTGGAAGCACGCGTGAATCCATATCTGCTCTTTAAATTGGAAGGCACAGAAGACCGATATGGCGTCGAGATGACCACGGAATTTGGTGCGAAAACCTATTTTGACGAAGATATTGGCGAGTTTGTTGAATGGAATCGATACAACCACTCTAAACTGACCGGCATCGTGTATGACCATCACAAGCAACCTATAGCCGGAGTCAGCTTACAGGTCTTAGACCAACGTGCTGTTAGTAATTCAAAAGGAAGGTTTGAGTTTTCAAGTGTTCCTGCTAGAGAAAAGCTACCAATTTATATCGATGAAGGAGCGTTAGACCTCAACTTAACACCAATTCAGAATCCAGTGTTTGTAAATACTAAGCAGGTGGGACAAACCCATGCACCGATCGAGATGGTGGTGTCATTTGGTGTGGATGGCTCTGTGGAAGGGGATATAGAGAGCAATGCGTACCTGCATTTTAAACACATCCAGAAAGGCACCGAATATTCCAGTGAAATAGAGAGTGATGGCTTTTACATGGTCGAAGGGCTTATCGCGGGTAAATATATTGTGACCTTAGAGATGGGAGACAAACGATTCGTACAAGGTGCCGAGTTGGATGGGGATTTTTGGGTAAGCGACCTCACATTCAACCTCATTGATTTTCATAAGGTGTACTAAATCCGATCGCTTTGTTTAGTCCGAGGGAGGTGAGAGTATCAATCGCACTTTCTGTTTCATGGTTAGCTCTCGGTTCCTCAAATCTTTGACTATCGCGTTCCATTCTTGAAAGGTGACGACTATCGGGTTAAAACTGTTTACGGGTTTGGTGACGCCGTAACGTACAGTTTCAATTTCAGGCTCGAACGTACCAAACAATTTATCCCAAATGATCAAAACGCCGGCGTAGTTCTTATCGATGTATTGCGGGTTTTTGCCGTGATGCACTCGATGATGCGAAGGGGTGTTGAAGATGTATTCCAGTGGCCCTAAGCTTCGTATCCACTGAGTATGCACAAAGAACTGCAAACCTAAATTGAGAAGCACCACAAAGATCACCCATTTAGGGTCAAAACCTATGATGACCAGCGGTACCCAGAATAGCCACATCCCAGCAAGTGGATACATTAAGCTTTGACGGAAAGCCGTACTGAAGTTCATGTTTTCTGAACTGTGGTGTGCCACGTGTGCAGCCCACATCCAGCGAACACGATGGCTTGCTCTATGGAACCAATAATAGAAAAAGTCTTGTAACACCATCAATACAACAAAACTCAGCACGCCCATTTCAATGTCCATCAAGCGCCAACCAAACAGCCAAAGGTACAGCTGCACGACCAATAACCCGGTGAGCAAATCGGAGAGTTGGTGCATTCCCGCCAGCGTGAAATTACACATTAGTTCTGAAAGTTTATAGCTCGAGTTATCTGGCAATCGACCTTGCTTCTGGCCTATAAAATACTCAGCCAACATGCACACCACGAACAAGGGCGCTAATACCAACAGTAGCCATTCTGGGTGATTAATTAATGCGTCGATATTCATGTTTTATCCTTGTTGAGACGCCATACGCGTTCTTAGTATCAAGCTTACTTAGACTTGATCGTCTGAGATTCAGTCAGCAGAATTTCGCTACCAGCGAGCAAAGTGATCTTCTGTTAGACCAAGAACACCATCGAGTTGATGTGTCACTCCATTGTTGTCTTCAATCGAGCCAGAAAAGTGACCAACGAACTGGCGAAAGTTACTCTTTAACAGCCATAAATTGAGCTTTTCGCTGCGGTTATTGAGGGGCGTAAAGGTCAGGTTTATACGTCCATCTTGTGATGTTATCTTCCAAGGTAAATTCGTGTCTTGGCGACTAAACACAAACTGCACCGGGTTAAGTAAGTGCCGAGTTCCATTGATCCATAATACGTTCTCGCAGCCTCCGGTTTCATTGACGCCTGCTGCGAGGTTCAAGCCAGTATTAGTACCATTGGATTGCGTGTTAATACTTGCCCAGCGCCAACTGGTCTCACGTCTCATGTAACCCGCTGAAAAGTCATAACCTGCACGAGCTTGAGTGAGATCGAGTGATTCTCCTTTGATTTGGATGTCGCCGCTGATGTTCAAAGCATTGTGCTTTTGAGTGTAAGTCCAACCTGAATAACCCGTTGGGCTGCACATCGCGATGGGCAAGCTATCAGTTTCAGGCTCTAAAGCGATATCGGCCTTGATGAGTTTGGTATTCAAGCGAACTCGCCATTGTCCGTCTTCAATATCAAAGGTGATACTTTGATCTGCAATGCTTGTCTTTCCTTCGAATGGTGAACGCGTTACATGCTTATCAAACCCTAATGGCCTCAACCAAGATGACTCTTGCAGATGGTTGTTTTCTATGTCGTACAGATAACAAAATGCCGAGCCTAAGTAGCGAATATCCGCGATAGCGACGCCAATAATATGTGTGTCGGTGACGATGCTGACAAACTGGAATTGTTTGTAGTGGAAGTGCTTCTGCCAAGAGTTTGCTTTTGAATTCATCGAGTTTCGGTAGTCAAAGTTTTCGATGTTCAGGTGCTTTGGGATGCCATCGAAATGTCCAATGATCGGCTGACCATTAGAATCAATCAAACTGTGTGGGGCTGGGTTGGTTTTTATCATTGCGATGGTTCACATTATTTTAACAACTAATACCATTGTGCGATGAGTAGCGTAGAGTTGGGAGGTCATATTCGGACAAGAGCATGTTACCAATCACGATTTTGTCAGCATGTGCTGTTGAAGTTGAGTAGTCATGTTGATGGGAATGGGCTCGATATAAGGAGAGACGATTGGAGATTATCGCGGAGTACAAGCCAGCCGGGCATCGGCATCAGTTGGGTACACTAGATATCGCGCTGCTGTTGAATACGCTAGAGCAGCGAGGCGTTGTTATTGAAAGGCTACTCAATGATGTGGGTTTGCCGAATATGGATTGGAGAGACCCGAATGGAAAACTGACATATGCTGATAAACTTGCGTTGTTTAGCGCGGCTAATCAGAGCTTTCCTCATGATGGCTTGGGGCTTTGGTTGGGAGAACACGCTAGCTTGAGCCATTTTGGTGTGTTGGGTTATGCGCTATCAACCAGTCAAAATGTCGGGGAGGCCATCAAGTCGGGCTTCAAGTATTTGCGCCTGAATGGTCCTATCTTCTCGGTTAAACTGCTTCTAGATTCTGAACAAGCAGTGATTCAGATTGAGAACACCTTGGAAGTGGGCGATCTGCTCCCTTTCTGCAGTGAGTATTTCTTGAGTTCAATTGTCTCTTTGTTCAAAGAACTGACTGGTCATGAATTGGATATTCACACCTTGGCTTTGCCTTATGCTCGCACTAATTACGCCAAGCTCTATGACGAGCGTTTCCAGTGCCCTGTTGTTTTTGAGCAGAGCCATTGTGAACTGCGTTTTAATGCCTCGGTTTTGTCGCAAACCTTATTGACTCATGATGCCGCGACACTGAAGCGCTATCTTGCGTCTTGCCAGTCGATAGTGGAAACGTTGGACTCTGAGCATCTGCTGACTAACCAGATCAAAACGATCTTTTATCAAACTGCAGGCAGCTTTCCGACTATAGAACAACTCGCGGATGAGTTTGGTTGTAGCTCTCGTACACTCAGGCGAGAACTGGTTACTCATGAATCCAGCTATCAAATATTGCTGACCGAAGTTCGAGTGGAACTGGCCAAAGAGCTATTACTCGGCACAACCATGAGCATTGATGACATCGGTGAAAGGCTCGGTTATAGCGACCCTGCAAATTTCAGAAGGGCATTTAAAGGGTGGCTCAATAAAACGCCCGCACAGTTTCGGGATGGTTTAAGTTAAGGCGTTACTTGCTAAAGAACTGCTCCCTGAAATCGGTGACTTGCTGCTGATAATAACTGTCCCAATCTTGTTGAGTCCAAGTGGCATAACTTGAGGAGCGCTGAGAGCCTAAGGTCGCTTTGATTTGATCCAGTTGCTCGTGATAACTCATCACGGTTTGTTGCTGTTGTGCGACTTGTTGTTCTCGCGCGGCAATGTTGCTGGCCTGCGCTTCATCTAAGTAGGCATCTTGAAGGTCGGCTTTGACTGATTCTAATTCAGCAGGGCTATAGCTGCTGGGTATCAAAGAGACTGCCAGTTCATATTTTTGAAGCTGTGTTTCGGCGTTTAACGTGTCTGTAGTGTTTTTCCATTCACTAAGCAAATCTTGATAGTTGGCCAAAAACTGGCTCGCTTCGTTCTCTTTAAGGGTGTTGGCGTCAAGCGTAAAATCCAAATGAGTAAACTGGTCTGCGAATAGCTGGTGGGCCAACTCTCCCCATACTTGCTGTGCAGATTGTTTGAATAGGGCAACACGCTCTTCAAGAGTCTCTATGGATTCAAGAGGGATAGTGCTTTGGGTTAATTGCCAGTCGACTGATAGCTGCGGATAGTCGCTCAATAACTCAAACCATATGCCTGGCAAATCTGATTTCAATCGCGCGAGTTGCTCTGCACAGTCATCACGTTGTTGGCAAAGCTTCCAGAACCCATCGAGTTCATCGAATAGAGCTTTACCTTCAAGTTCACTTAAGTTTTCAGCATTCGTTTCCCCGCCCGATGATACAGCTTCGGCTGGTTTGCTCTGTGATGCTGCATTTTCCGAACTGGGGGTTGCAGTTGGTGTGAAATTATCGTCAGCAGTTGTCGTAGAAACACGCGGCTTAGGTTCTGTGTGTTGAGCAGAAGATAGCGGTGTTTCGTTCGTTTTTGATGACCACGAATAGCCAATAATGCTCGCCGTTAAGACGAGCATTAGGATTAATATAACTCGTTGCATTATGGGTTCACCGAGTTACTTGATGACAGCGCTAACAGGGAAGTGGTCTGAAAGGTTGTAGTGCTTCCATAGCTCACTGCTTGTTGATCTTGGGACATCCACACGATTGTCATTATGAGCTTTGGCGGCATATTCCGAGCTCACTACTACATAATCGAGATACTCAACGTTTTCACCACCCGACATAGGTTCACCCGCAAAGTTGTTGATGCGTGGATCAAAGGTAGACGCGGTGTAACCAGAGTAGGTTGGTTCATCAGCCTGCAGGTTAGCGAACATCTGTTGGTAGTCGCCTGGGAACTTGAGCTTGTTCACGTTGAAGTCACCGCTGTAAACTACAGTTTCTGATGCCGGGATATTCAGAGACTGCGCCAGTGCACGCATCTGCTTGAATTGACGTTGTCGGTAATCACGAGCGGTGTCCGTATCGAATGATGCCGTGTGGGTGCCGAACACATGGTAAGCCTGACCATTCTTGATCACTTCGGCGTAGTTAACGCCTTTATCAGCAAAGCAATCTGTGCCGGTGCAATCCGGGAAAACATACTGAGCTTCATTAACGATAGGGTAGCGGCTGACAATGATTACACCGCCGTCATAGATGTTAATCCCATCTTTATCGAGCATTTTAGTTTGGTAAGGGTATTCTTTGGCCAGCTCACGTAAGAATTCATCTCGACCGTTGGCAAACACCTCTTGAAGTGCGAGTACGTCGTAGCCTTTGACATACTGAGGGATCAGGTCGTAGCGGTCACCAATATGGGAGGCGATCGCAGGAAGAGCCCAAATGTTATACGTCATGACCTTCAACGTATTCGCATCAGGGTTCGGTTGCTCATCCACTTTTGGAGGGGTGATGGTGTAATAAATATCATCGTAGCGCGCTGTAGAATCGGCTTTGAGGGCTAGCTCTGCGTTGACCCCGAAGGCATCGGTTGTGCTGCGATGAATATTACGATCGTCATGCAACGTTAGGTTGACGTCTGCGGCACTCAAACCATGTTGCAGTGTCGAGTTATACCAATGTCCCTTCATTGTTTGGTTGAGCGTGACACTCTCGCCCACAGCGTTCGATATCACAGTGTCAAACTCATAGGTCTCCCCAGACTTTACTCCAGTCCAGCGATTGAAACTGATCAGCTTCTTCGTCTCCCAAGGGCCAATCTGTTCAACATGCTGTTGCCACTCATCACCGAGTTGAAGCAGGTCGGTACCGGTGTGGTTGGCTTGAATGGTCATTACTTGATTGGTGTTATTGGTGAGATACACGTCGGTATCTGCGATCGCAGAGGTCGAAGCGATTGATGTGGATGCCACAAGTGCAGCTAACCAAGTCCATTGAGTTTTCATCGTTTACGTTATCCTTATTGATTGATGTCTAGAATAACGTAGTCAAGAGTTATGACATTGGAGTTATAACTCTATGGCATTTATTCAAATATGAGATATATGCCAAGGTTTTATAAAATTGATTAACCATTGAAAATTAACATATTGTCTTGTTGGAATGATAAATGGTACGCGCGCGAATAATAGAGTTAGGTATTGCTTTCGAGTCTGTGGATCAGCCAATGTTGGCGTGCTTAAACGAAAACTGTGTGTCGCGGTAAAGTGGAGGTCGTGAGCAACAAGAAGGGAATATGGACACAGTTGAGAGCTATCAGCACAAATTTTGCGATTGTTCTGTAATTTATTCTTGTTCAGTAAACAGAAACCTTAAAAACAGGTATGATAGTGCCGTTTTTAATCCTGAACTGGGAAAGTCATGGCAAAGTTAACACTCCAAGAGCAGATGCTTAAAGCTGGCTTGGTAAATGAGAAAAAATTAAAGAAGGCGAAGAAAGGCTCTAAAAAGTCTCGCGTTCAAGCTCGTGAAGCAAAAGCAGCGGCAGAAGAAAACAAACTGGCGCAGCAAGCAAAAGACAAAGAATTAAACCAGCAGCTGAAAGAGAAACAGTTGAGCAAAGAGATCAAAGCTCAAGTGAAACAGCTGATTGATATGAATAAGATTGACCAGAAAAATGGTGAGATCAAATATAACTTCACCGATGGTACTTTGGTTAAATACCTATACGTAGAAGAGCTGACTCAAAAGCAATTGAGTAAAGGTATCTTGAGTATTGCACGTCAGGGCGAAAGCTATGTCGTGATTCCAACAGCGGTAGCGAACAAAATCGCAATGCGTGATGAGGAGTCAATCGTTGATACTCAAACAGCAAGCACTGATGAAGTTGACGAGGATGACCCGTACAAAGACTTCGTGATCCCAGATGATCTTATGTGGTAATCCGTTTTACCTAGCTCCATTCTAATGGCTAGCTAAGTTTACAGGATCTAAGAATGCAGCGAACAATCACTCGATTGACGCTGCATTTTTTTGGCGCGAAATGACCTTAATAAACCTAAGCAAACCTCTATAGTGCGTCCCCTTAATACGGGAGAACATACATGAAAAAACGCACCAAAATTGCTTTCGCAACCACTCTGTTTTGCGCTGGCATCACTTTAGCTCAAGCACAAGATTCTAATGAAGAAGTGATTGATCCTTCGAACCTGACCGCCGTTAACACATCCGCTTATTTAGGCTTTAGTAACCAAGGCGACGTGAAACTGTCGGGCTCTATTGGCTATGGTTTACAAAACGGTCAAATGGCGATGGGTACCATCGAAGGAACCATGGACCAAGACGGAAAATACAAAGACAGCCGACTGCAATATTTCCATGTTATGAATTTCGCTAACCCTGTTATGCCGTCAGCGGCGGGCTCGATTGATATTATCGACAATACTCAGTTCACGACAGCAGCGTTGGGCGGAGTTGTGATGATCAAACCGGACGTAGAAAACCTAACTCTGTTCGGTCGAGTGGGCGTGCTAGCGGGTGATTATGACAGTGATTTTGCATCTTCGATGGGTGAACAAAAGACCGACATACTCGGTGGTATGGCTGCGGCGTATATTTCATGGAAGCCGGGTGCTGATGGCACGTACTTTATGCTTTCACCTGAATACACCTACATGGATGGTGACATTGAAACCTCATTACTGAAAAGCTCAATAACTGCGGGTACGCCTTTGTCGAGCGATGGTACTCGTTGGGGGCAATTTAAGATTGAAAACACCAATGGCAGCATGAAATCTGCATCGAAAAAAATCGATATTGATGACACGGTAGCGTGGGTTTTCTATAAGGTTTACTTCTAGAACCTACACCTATTTAACGATTAAAAATCCCGAAGCATGGAGGCTTCATTCAATTTCAGTTTCTCAGCTTACTCCTTCACTTTCCGCAACCTGTTTTAATATCGCCCCTTGTACGCTTCTTCCATCTGCTTACCCAAAACCATTCAATCAAAGATCTATGCCCGCACACCTATGTAGCTCTTATCACTTGCAGTGTATTTTCGCAGCATACTTTTTCGCAACGTACTACTCAATGTTTCGGTAACAGTTCACATCGAAAAACAATTAACGCTATAGTCGTTAATAGATAGTCTCTAAGGTTTTAATCGCTTAATGCAGAATCCTATTAATATCAGTAATTCAAACAACCTTGCTCCCTTTTTAGCTTACTTTGAACAAAAGGGGATTGAGTGGCGAAAAATTGCGGCTGAATACGACTTCCCTGAAGATATTGAAGACCAAGAGTATTGGTTGTCTTCTCATCAAGCGATGGCCTTTCTCGGTGCAATGGTCAAACAAACCAATAAGAATGTTGGGTTTGACGTGGGGCGGTTAATCACGCTTGACCAAATCTCGCCTGAGTTAGTTTCTGAGTTCTCGGGATGTGAAAACTTAGAACATGCACTTCATCATCTCCTTGAAATGATGCCGACGTTAAACAACTACATGGTGGTTTGGGTCGATAAAATTGATGGCAAGTGGTACTTGTGTCACCGAGGCTCATACCATCCTTCGTTACCCGGCTATGACCAAGCAGAATGGTTTCGAACCTTTGCTTATATTTCGCTGTGTCGCATGTTCTTGGGTAATCATTGGGAGCCTAACTCGGTGTTTATGAGTTTTCCTGAGCACTTGGCGAGAGATGTTACCGATGCTGAGAATCTAGAAGCGTTCCGTTTCGATCATGCGTTTGGTGCCATTGAAGTGCCGTTGTCAGCGGATTTTGTCCCAGTAGATAAACTAATAGACAGTGATTGGTTGACGGTAATTAATGCACTGGTACAAACCTACGCGGTGCTACCGTGGTTTAACATTCAATGGCTTGCTTCATTGATTGGAACTTCGTCACGTTCTCTACAAAGGCAGTTCACTGATCATGGTTGTACATTTAGGGGGTTGCGAGATGAGGCTCGTTGTCAGGTGGCCAAGCGGTTGCTTAAAGCCAACACATCACCTTTCGAGACAGCATGGCGATGTGGCTATACCGACTTATCCAACTTTAACCGAGCATTTAAAGGGTGGGTGGGCAAAACGCCGGCGCAATATCAAAAGCAAACCAGCTAATTAAGATATGTTTTAACGGATAAACAAAAAGCCAGCCCGGTCTAGATGTAGTTTGGGCGGGGCTGGCTTTAGTCTGATTTAATCTACTTTTTACTTAATCTAACTTTGAGTTGTTATCTAATCTCTAACGTTCGATTGACCTTACTTCTTAGTGTCGCGACGTATAGCTTGTCCTGGGGCTGCACTTGTTACAAGTTCACCATCTTGAACCACAAACTGACCGTTAACTAACACGGTATCAATGCCTGTAGAAATCGCAGCCGGTACTTGGTATGTCGCTTTGTTCGCTACTGTTTTTGGGTCAAAGATAACGATGTCTGCGTCCATACCCACTTGGATACGGCCTTTTTTCTCCATTTGAGGAACGAAGCCATCAAGCACAGTAGCAGGCATGTAACTCATTTTGCGAATCGCTTCTTCCATAGAAAGCAAACCACGCTCTCTTACGTACGTACCTAAGATTTTAGTGAACGTACCGCTCGATCTAGGGTGCGCAAATGCCTCGCTTGGAATTGGCCACTCATCACCATCGTAATAGCTTACCTTGCCATCTTCGATCAACATCCAAGGCATAGAGTCTGATTCAATCAACACATTGGGATGTATGATTGACTTATCCAGTGCAGACAACTCACTTGGTACCGCTTCATCTAAGAAGTGCCAGTTAATGATTGAGCCCGGTTGTTCTTTCTGTGCTTTGAGAAGCTCTTCGTTATTTAGGCGTTCGGTACCCATTTGGATACTTTCTTCTTGATAGCCTAAACGTTCTTTCCATTCTGGCCCGCTAAACATCGCCGCGCCAACCACCGTACTTGCTGCTCCCCATGGGTAAGCGCCGGCTGTAACATGAAAACCGTTCTCGGTTGCTTCATCGAACAGTTCTAATGTCGCGTCAATATCACGCAGTGAGGTACTGTTGATGTGGTTGATGTGCATCTTTGCGCCAGTCAGTGCTGAGTTCGCAATCAGCTCTTGAATAGCTTCAAAGCTGCTTCCTGGTTCCATCATGCTGGCGTAACGAACGTGCGTGTAAGTCGCAACGTCGCGCTCTGCTGCAAGTTTAGAAAGGGCATAATACTCTTTTTGACCATAGCCCGGCGCATAACCCGCATTGATACCAATCCCGATTGCACCTTCGTCTAAGCCTTGTTCAACGTATGCCATGATCTTTTCTAGCTGCTCTGGTGTCGCGATTTTCTGCTTCCAGTTATCGAGCCCTTGCATGCTTTGAAAGTACTGCAAATTAGCTTGTGGCTCACTGTCGGTGAACGTTGCGATACGAGCAAATGTCCACGCTGCTGATGCGCCATAGTTAATCGGCAGGTTCTTTTCTGCCTGTCCTTTGTACCAGTCGCCGATAGGCAAAATACCCGATTCTAATTCAAGGGCAGTGGTCACACCTTGTTGCGCCTGCATACGATAGCCAGCAATGTTTTGACCATGGTGATGGAGGTCGATGAAACCTGGAGAAACAATGTGATCGTTCGCATCAATGATGGTTTTACCCGTGATTGAATCTTTAGTGATCGCTTCAATGGTACCTTTGTTGATACCAATATTTCGTACATCACTCAAACCTGTCTCTGGGTCGATAACATGACCACCTTGAATGACAACGTCGTAGCTTTCTGCGTAAACATTAGCTGCTGACGCAATTAAAACGATGGGTAACGCAACAGAGCGAATGGATGATTTCATGACTGCTTTCCTATTGAAAATAAATACGTTATTGAAAATGAATACGTTATTGCAAGTTGGCGAATTACTAAGGGTAATTGACTTTATGCGCCGCCATTGAGTAACCCGTGCTGATCACTTCAGTGCCATCAATGAATGAGATAGGTAGATCTTGTTCAAAGGTTGCGATATCTCCCGATACCATAACGACTCTGTAAAGGTCCTGAAGTGGGAACCCTTCATCAATATCGACAATAATGGTCTGATTTGCCGGTGGTGGCGGGGTATGGATACACGCGCCTGCGATGGGTACCAAAAGAAACTTCGTCGTTAACATGCCGTCCATTTCAAGCGGGACAACAAAGCCCGGAATAGTTACATCGTTCAGTTCGAGGTCGGTGTTGACCGTAGTTAAGCGAATGTGCTCTACCGCCAATGCTTCTTCTCTCAGTGCCAGTAGTTCATCAGCATCATAACCAGATTCACTTAATGCGAGCTTGCTTGCTTCGTATTGCTCTGTCTCTTCAGAGTTCATCTCGCGCTTGAGGCTCGTTTTCTGATAGTTCAAAACGGCAAATAGGTTAGATACTTGGTCTTGATTCAACGCGGGTAGTGCGACTTCTTTTGTTGGCGGCGGAATCAGGTCTTCCCACATCACCATAGTTGACGACATAGCACTAAAGCTAAGCAGTAAACCTGGTAACAGAGTCGTAAAGAGTGAACTAAATCGAAATAGCATCTGATGGATTCTCCAGCGTTGTCGTAGGGTCGTTCGCAATGTCTCAGCTATTCGCTATCAATCTAAACGAATAGTAAGTAACGAAGCTTTGTCAAATCCTATTGATTTTCTCTCCGTAATTCGTGCTGTGAATAATAGCAACCAATGAAAATACAGATAGGTCACTTTGCGCCAAGAGTGGGTGGGTATTCTGATAGGAGGAAGAGGGATTATTGAAGAATAAAAAGGGCGTAATAAATGAAAAGCCCTGATGCGCTTTTAATTAGAAAGAGCATCAGGGCTTGTTTGCATTTGAACAGGAATTGAGACTGATTGACGTTCGTTCGCTAGCTAATGTTCTGACATGCCGTAAACAAAGCTATCATTGGCACTTGCATGATCGATAAAATCGGTATCGGCGCGCTGTTCGTGTTGGTCATAGCCATCGAAGTAACAGTCGCCAATTTCATTGCGCGGGCAAACGTGAATGTGGTCTTTGATGACCAGTTCGGTAGAGCAGCATGGGCAGTGTTTTACATGTCCAGTGAGTACCGTAGATCGATTTGGTTTCATACATCCTCCTGATAGGCTCTGTAATCTGAGTGCCTATTTGCACCCTAAGTTACGCAAATTAGTGTGTCGTTATGATTTCATTTTTAAGTCAATGAAAAACGATTCAGAAAGTGAATGCTTAGCGGCTAATAAAGATGTATGACTGAGAGAATGTAAGACGAATCAAGCCCAGAGCAGACGCAATGGGCTTGGAATAACAGCTGAAACTTTCTATGGGTTATTGCTGCATTGGGGTAAGCGTTAGCTGAGCGCTGTTATAACCCAGTTGCGCTAGAGCCGCAGGGTCGAAGTCAGTCAGAACTTCGATGTCACCTGCGTAGTAGGTTGTGTAATCGCCTAAATGTGTCATGGCATTAAATGAATCAATAGAGTGCTCGGTACCGATATCGATCATTCCAGAATATTGTGACTCCGCATTAAACTGACCAGAAACATAAGAGTAGAAAGGGCGAACACTCGCGCCAGCGGCATATTGCATGCTACTCAAGCCATTGGTGTTGATTGCCCAGCTCCAATCCCACCATTTCATCTCTCCAGGAATATAGCGGTGGTCCCATTGGTAGCGGATATTGGCTTGATCTTCGCTGGTGGTTCCCATGGTAAAGGTGTGAGAGACCGTCGGGCGGTTTGTTGGGTGTGAGCTTAGCGCATTGCCGCTATAACGAAGGAAACCTGTGAAGTTCACGTCGTAACTCATGTTGGTTTTGATACGGTATGGGTAAGTGATGGTAGAGCGTAAGAACTCAACTCTAAATGGTAATACTGATCGAGCAGGTACCGTTAAGATGGCTTGAAGGTCACTCGCCTTAGAGCGCTGCCCACTATTGGTATCAGCGAAATGCTGGCCTTTTTCTAACACCACTCGAACATCGGTTTTTCCAGCTTGAGGCCAGTTAAAGTCTTCGTTCATCAAGACAACATCTGCAAGGTCAAAACGATTGGTTTTATTCCACTGCGTTGATTGTAAGAAATGAAGATCGACGATGATCTGTTTAGGCTGCTCGGTCTTATTGATGGCGTAAGCTGAGAGGGGGCTAATTAGCTCTTGGTCTGTTTCTTCAACGGTACCGTATGAGAAGCCTTTCGTATCGAGCGTGTAAGCGAAGTTATCGACGGTGATTGTCGTTTTCTCATTACAACGGTCACCTGTACAACTGCCATTACTATTTCCCTTGATCTCCCAGCCATCGTTAAGCTGATTTATCGCCATGTCTTGACCAACATAGAGTCCGTCATCGCCACCTACCCATGCATAACCAAGGTTGTGTGCGAGATATGCTAATGGCCTGATGAAGTATGCATTGTCATTGACCAAGCTTCTCTGAACCCCAAGGTTACTGCTTTCTTTGATTGCTTGCGCTGGGTAGTATGGTAACCCCGCTTCTGGTTTATTGGGGTAACACCAGGTTTTGTCACTTAACTCTCCATGCTTAATAAGCCCGTGGTAACCAGAGCCCATGATCACCCAATCATCTTTAAGACCAAAGATATCCCAAACGTTCATGCGAGAAACAAGCGCAGCTTTGTGTTCCTGCGCTTCAGTATGAGTCAGTGGGCGATAGTCGGAGCGACAAACATCCTCACCGAGGTTATCCAACACGACTTGGTCTGAATAGATTTTGGCATTAACAGAATAAGACGTTAATGATGTGGCAGCGATAAAGAGCGCAGTTTTACTGACGTTGAACATTAATGAGTTCCTAATTGCCATTGTTTGGCTTTTTTATTAGATATTATTTATATGTGTTATTTGAAGCCGAGGGCTCCTAGCGGCGTGTACTCTGTCATATAAAACGATCGCAAAAATACTGAATTGAATTGAAAAGAAATTCTCTTTAATTTCAGTTGCTTTTAGTGATTAAAGTGTCATTTGATAAAGATTTTCTCTTTATTCTCTGTCTTTTTTATTGAGCGGTGCGTACTCAGGTACGGGATACCTTTTGAGGTGTGTGTAAGGCTTTCGATGAAACGATCAAAGGTGGCGAGTTCAACAAACAGGTTGATACTGATTGTCTTGCATAGATGGTAAAGAACATAGACAAAACAGATACAAAAATGCAGCGATAACCCAAGGGTTGTCGCTGCATTTTCATTTATAGTGATTTGACTACCTTACTTAGAGCAGCCTTCGGTAATCGGCGAGTGTCTTATTACGCTTCGCCTGGTTTTTCGCGTTTGCTGTTCCAACCCATAAAGTTGTAGATGTTGTATCGCGCAAACCCGATTTGTTCATGCAGAGCAAAGTCTGTTACCGCAAAGTTATACCATAATGGCAGCCATGAAGTTTGAGCTGCCATGTAATCAGCTCTCACTGGAATCACGTTCAATCCAAAGTGGTTGAAGTAGAGTTCACTACGGCGAATGTGCAGGCCAGATGAAACCAGCACAATGTTGTCGAATTGGTGATGTTTCATCAGATCGCTGGTCAGCTGCGCATTTTTCCAAGTGTTCACGCTGTTCGGCTCCTGGATAAGGTCGGCGATTGGAACACCCAGTCTAAGCAGTTGTTGCTCGTAAATTTCAGCCTCTGTGACACCGTTATTCTGAGCATCACCACCACTGATGATTACTTTGCATGTAGTTTGCGTTTTAGCACACTCTTTATATTGGCTTGCCGTTTCACTGATTCGGCCATAAGAGAAAAAGGTGGGCTCGAACTCTTGTGTGCTTTTAATTAGCTGCGTGCCTGCACCAAGAAGAACAATCGCATTATTATCCGACCATTGGATCTCAGGCTTGCTTTCGTAATTCGCTTGCAGGTCGTCTAGTAAATAACGAGGAATTAAACCCGTACCAATCAGCACAAATGACGATATAAGAACAAGAGATAAAAAAGTGGAAGCTGCTCGCCATTGAAGTAAGCGAGTTATGAAAACCAATAGTAGAAGAAGTAAAAGTATAATAAAGCTCATGGTGATCCCGTTATCGAACTGGTGTCAATTTAATGCAGCATATTGAGGTGTTGAATTATATATCAATCACGGTGATACTTCATAGCTAACTCATTGTATTATTGAACAAATGCACGATTTCCTGTAATTAAATAAGATATCTAATAGGAGGACGAGTAAAAGTGCTTTATTATTGTTCAATAACCCCGAGCAAAATATAGGTATATAAACGAAGGGATCATTTAAACCCTATTTCGTGTTATTTAAACTCTGTTTCGTGTTATTTAAATGAGTTACTTTCGCTTGCCTTAAATCACTAGCCCATCATTTATCGACTCAAACTTTCAAAGTAATTCTGAACAAACTTAATAAACACTTGGTGCTTTTTAGCAGGGTAGATGACTTGCGGATAGAACAGGTAAATACTGTTCCCTTGTTGTAAGCACTCGTCGGGTAATACTCGCTCTAAATCGCCACGTTCAACTTCTTTGTCAACGTAATAACTCGCGATACGAATAATCCCGTTTCCCATCATGGCTTGTTGCTTGAGTAAGTGATTGTCATTGCTTGAGAGCCAACCTGACACATCGATATTTGCCGATTTTAAAGGCCACTCAGTTTGATGAAGCGTTGCTAAGCATTGGTGATTGCTTAAATCGCTCACGCTGGTGGGGCGACCAAATTGGTTAAGATAGCTGGGGGTTGCAACCAAATCGTGTTGATAGGTAATCAATTGTTTCGCGATCATGTTATCTGGCGGAGTATTGGTGGCACGAAAGGCGATATCGATATCATCGTGGTTGAGATTAAAGTTGGTGTAACTGCTGTTAATCTCAAAGCGAATCTCGGGGTATTGCTGTCTAAACTGCTGGCAGATATCGAACAGGAACACCTCTGTAAACATCTTTGGTGCCGTAAGGCGTAACGTGCCTTTTACGATGTCGTGTTGCTCGGAAACGCTGCGCTCGAGCTGCAACACTTGAGAGCGTATCGTTAAACCTTGTTGCAGTGCGCGTTCGCCTTCTTGGGTTAGTCGTACACTGCGCGTGGTTCTTACAAGCAATGGACACTGTAAGTCGCTTTCTAGTCGTTTGATTTGCTCTGAAAGGTAGCTCTTGGATATACCAAGCTTTTCCGCTGCCTTGGTAAAGTTAAGTTGCTGAGCAAGTTCTACAAATAGGATCAGACGTTCTATTCTTTTGTGCTCGTTCATTCGCGTATTCCTTCAAAGCTACCCATCTTTATTGTTCGCTATACCAAACAATCATTTCGTTACTAGCATATTCTGTTTTTTAAAAAGAACAATATGATAGAGGCATATTTATTGGCATCAAACCTTCTAAGCGAGATCAAGTATGACGAACAGCATTGATTCAACGAACAAAAATGATAATCAAAAGAACATCCCACTATCAAAACATCTAGACGGTGTTGGACAAATCGCTTACGGATGCATGGGGCTTGGAGGTGGCTGGAACGACAACCCGGTAACGACTGCTGATGTAGCTCAAACACGTAGCGTAATTGACACAGCATTAGAGTCGGGAATTAACCTGTTTGACCATGCTGACATTTATACTTTCAGTAAAGCAGAGCAAGCCTTTGGTCAAGCGTTACAACAAGCCCCTGAACTGCGTGATCAGATGTTCATTCAATCCAAGTGTGGTATTCGATTTGAAGGTGAAGGCAACGTTGGTCGCTATGATTTTTCGGCTGATTGGGTAAGCCAATCGGTAGAAGGTATTTTGAAGCGATTGAATACTGAAAAGCTAGATGTGCTGCTTTTGCATCGCCCTGATCCGTTGATGGATTTGGATGAACTGGCAAGAACGCTGGAGAATCTGAAAGTACAGGGCAAGGTAGATTCCTTTGGTGTGTCTAACATGAACAGTCACCAAATCCAGTACCTGCAATCTGCGCTCGGGCAACCTATCGTCGCGAATCAAGTTGAGATGAGCTTAGCCAAATTGGATTGGTTGAATGATGGGGTGATGATTAACTCGCAAGGGCACCATCAATCAGACTTCGCTGCAGGTACTATTGAACATTGCCAGATGAATAATATCCAACTGCAAGCTTGGGGCTGTTTGGCACAAGGTCGATTTGCTGAACAAGGTTTATATTCAGAACATGAGAATGTGAAGAAGACCGCGCACTATGTCGCCCAGTTAGCCAATCAATATGGCGTAGAAAGCGAAGCGATTGTGTTGGCGTTTCTACTTCGTCACCCTGCTAGTATTCAGCCTGTCATCGGCACCACCAATCTAGAGCGAATCAAGGCGTCTGCGGTTGCGACTCAGATTAATCTCACTCGTGAAGAGTGGTACAACTTATACGTGTACTCACGTGGTCAAGCATTGCCATAGGGGAAGAACATGTTGAATCAAAAAATAGTACAGCAACTTGTGTACAGTGCTCTCGACATTGCAGGGCACAACAACCAATCCATCGCTGTGAGTGTATGTGATACACATGGTGAACTGCTGGCGTTCTCCCGAATGGACAATGTTAGCGTGCAAGCAGGCTTGTTGGCTCAAAACAAAGCTTATACCTCAGCTAGAGATAGACAACCGAGTGGTAATTTAGGCGCTTGGGCGAGAGAAACTGGCAAAGATTTCAGCTATTGGACGGACTCAAAAATCACTGGCTTCAAAGGTGGTGTTCCAATTGAACATCAAGGGCAGGTGATTGGTGCTATTGGTATTAGCGGATTAAGTGAAGATGACGATGAAGCATTAGCTGAGAATGTGATTCGATTAGTGCTTTAAGTTCTAACGTTTACAACGCAGTTCTGACATAAGACAGATAATAAAAAACCGATGCATGGGCATCGGTTTTTTGTTGTTCGAGCTGTTTGATTCAGAATTAAGCGTTCGCCTGTTCCAGATCTTGTTGCTTGTCTTTCTTACCTAATAGGCGACTTGTAATAGTACCGGCCGTCATCGCACCAGATACGTTAAGCGCTGTACGAGCCATATCGATAAGTGGCTCGATAGAGATAAGCAGTGCTGCAATCGTTACAGGAAGGCCCATAGCTGGAAGTACGATAAGTGCTGCGAACGTTGCACCGCCACCCACACCAGCGATACCGAAAGAGCTCACCGTGATGATTGCAATCAGAGACAGAATGAAGTTGATGTCCATTGGGTCAATACCAACCGTAGGTGCAACCATAACTGCAAGCATTGCAGGGTAGATACCCGCACAACCGTTTTGACCAATTGTTGCGCCGAAAGAGGCCGAAAGGTTAGCAATTGCTGGTGGCACGTTTAGCTTCGTGATCTGAGCTTCGACATTCAGTGGAATCGTTGCAGCAGAGCTACGCGAAGTAAAAGCGAACGTTAGAACAGGCCAGATTTTTTGGAAGTATTCTTTCGGGTTTACGCCAACAAAAGAAACCAACACACCGTGAACCACAAACATCAATAGAATAGCAACGTAAGACGCTACGATGAAACCTAGTAGGCTTAAGATGTCAGAAGCACTTGATGTTGCTACTACTTTCGCCATTAACGCTGCGATGCCGTATGGCGTTAATGCCATGATCATCTTAACTAAGCGCATCACGATAGATTGAGCCGCTTCAACGAACGTACGAATTGGTGACTCTAGCTCTTCTTTCTCTGCCATTACTTTACGAGCAGCAATACCCGTTAGCACACCAAAGATAACAACTGCGATGATAGATGTTGAGCGAGCGCCTGTTAGGTCTGCAAATGGGTTGGTTGGAATGAAGCTAACCAGCATTTGTGGAATTGTTAGGTCTGAAACGCTGCCAATGCGGCTTTCTAGCGTTGCGATACGTGCTGTTTCACGCGCACCTTCTGTCAAACCTTCAGCAGATAGGCCAAATGCCTGAGTTACTACAATACCAACAATCGCAGAAATCGCTGTGGTGGCTAACAATACAGAGATCGTGATGCCAGAGATTTTGCCCAGTGAACCGCCTTTCTCAAGCTTAACTACCGCCGCAATCATCGAAACTAGTACTAATGGCATGATGACCATTTTCAGTAAGCCAACGTAACCACGACCAACAATGTTTACCCAGTCTAGCGTTTCGTTAATAACAGGGTTGCCTTCACCAAATAGCAGCTGAAGACCAAGACCGAAAGCACTACCAAAAACTAAACCTAATAGAACTAAGCGCGATAACGTGTTTTCTTTTTTCTGCTGTCCGTAGAGAAAGAAGAGGATACCAGTGAATACCGCTAAGGCAGCGATAGCTGAAAGTGACATTTGTTTTCCTTATGAATTTCTTTGAATCGATAGGGCGCTTAGATATATGGGCGCAAATACTGTTAGCTACAGTAGCGACCTGTAACAAAACGTAAAATAAGGAAAAGTAATTAAATAGAACGATAGGTAATATCCACTGAATGATATGAGTGGATATACAACATTATGGTGAATAGATGAGCTTTTTAGCGATATTTTGCCAATAAATTGAGCATGTCATTGGATGAGTAAATTTCGATATTTTGGAAATTATTTTCGAACAATCGGAACAACATGGCCTGAGCGACATCTTTTGATTGGATAGGGCGTAGGTTTTTGAACTTGCCAAACATAAATGGTGTCAGAAGAGGAAACACGCTTTGTAGCAGCTTTTCATCGGCTCTTGGTTCTTCTCGCTCGCCAACCAATGGCCCAGGGCGTGCAATGAACAGTTGCTTGAAGCCGATACGCTTTAAGTTCTGCTCCATTTGCCCTTTACACTTGAGGTAGTGCGAATAGGAATCAGTGGACGCGCCATAACTGGACACAACCGCAAGGCGTTGAACTCCAAGAAACTTCATCGACTGAGCTACGTGGCTGACCAACTCTACGTCGACTTTACGCAATGCTTCTTTCGAACCTGCCTTTTTCTTGGTGGTTCCTAAGCAGATGATCCCAAGGTTGGGTGTGGTTTTGTTATCGTCCCAACTGGTGACTTGCAGATCACTATGAATCAGCGTGTGGAGTTTTTCTGAGTGGAACTGTGAATCGAGTGCTCTTCGGGACAAAGCGTAAATGTGCTGTATCGCAGGCTCGTTGATGAGCAGGTTCATCACATGATGACCAATCAGTCCGGTAGCACCAGCCACTATGATTGATGTCTTATCTCCAGAAATACTCATAACTATCCTTAATCCGTTTACAAGTGCTTGTTTAATATAAACAGTGTGCGAATTTTAAGCGAATTAAAGTTTGATAAATGAGGGGTTAATGCGGTGGTTGTTAGTGATGTATTTTCTATAGCAAGGAGCTGGATCCGGTATTGGTGCCCCCCAAAATAACAAAGCCCGTTGGGCGACGGGCTTGTTACTTTCTTCGCAAAATTTAGGTGAAGGACAGTGGGATTTTCCTTACCTTTTTGCTTGCTTTCTTACCTGATTTATTTGGTTTTCTTTTGCTTGAGTTTGGAATCATCGCACCTCCTAAATCATTTTTCTGAGCTTTACTTTTTTCAACCGGTTGTGTTGCTTGGTGTTGCATTTTGTAGCTAACAGCGTGGGTGTTCACTGTATGGGTACTTATCAATGGAGAGATTAACAAGTACATTACATAAAGCATAAAGGGTGCCAAAACGTAAGTCATTGATTCTTCGTTTTTGTAGTTCTAGGAGCTCAACTACATTGTCTTTTTGATTCTCAATTTGAGAAAAAGTGGTTTTGAATTGCTTAAATTAAGAACACTCTCTGCGGTTTCTGTTACTTAGGCATAGATACAGCTTTGCTTAACACGTAAACTGGGTCGTAATTCACATAGACCAAGGATGTGCTATGAACCTCAAGCTTGATACTCTCGCTCCTACTCAGATTTACCACCTGATGACGCAAACCGTCGTGCCTCGTCCTATCGCGTGGGCATTAACGGAATCTGCTGCCCAAGAATACAATTTAGCGCCTTTCTCTTATTTCACGCCTGTTTCAAGTAACCCGCCGCTACTGATGTTATCGGTCGGGAAGAAGCCATCGGGCGAAATCAAAGACACCACTCGTAATGCCCTTGAAACGGGTCAGTTGGTTATTCACATCGCGTCAGCCAGTTCTGCCGAGGTGATGACAGCGACAGCAGCCTCGCTCGATCATGGTGACTCTGAAGTCACCGCGAATAATATCGAGTTGGTTGAGTTTGAAGGTTTTTCTTTACCTAGAGTGAAGGAGTGCGCTGTGGCTTTTGGCTGCACCTTGTATGAAGTTAAAGAAGTCGGTGAAGTACCGCAAAGCCTTATCTTTGCGCAAATTGAGCAGGTGTATATAGCTGAAGAGGTGATCGATAAAGAGAGCGAACGCTTGAAGATTGATGCACTAGCACTGGATCCTTTATCCCGACTAGGCGGAGGCGAATACGCCACGCTGTCCAATGTCTTTTCTGTCGCTCGTCCTAAGTAAGCGTTAACTATTTAGCTTAAGCGAATAAGATCGTTAAACCCCGTTCCTCAATCTAAGTGCCAACTAATTTTATGTTAGATACAAAATACTCGCAGTACATCCAACATCGCATTGACCAAAAAACTAAGCCGCTAGGCGCGCTTGGTTTACTAGAAAAGGTTGCTCATCAATTGGCTCTGATTCAAAGCCAAGGAAAAGAAGCTGCGGTTGAACATATTGAATTAAATAAACCGCGCATCATCATTTTTGCAGGTGATCATGGTGTTGCTGATGAAGGCGTGAGTATTGCCCCGAGTACCGTCACACAGCAGATGGTATTGAACTTCTTAAGTGGTGGCGCAGCGATTAACTGTTTCTGTGCGGTGAATAACATCGATATTACGGTGGTCGACACAGGAATATTGTTACCAATCGAATCTGATAACCCAATGCTGATCTCCCAGCGTTTGGGTACACGAACCAATAACTTTGCTAATGAAGCCGCAATGAGTTTAGAGACGGTAGAACGTGGGATTGAATTGGGCGCAGAGCTTGTATCTAGAACCATTTCGAATGGCACCAATATCATCATGTTTGGCGAAATGGGCATCGGTAATACCAGCAGCGCTTCAGCGATTTTGAGTGCACTAGCAAACCGTACTGCAGATGAGTGTGTTGGCCTAGGCACTGGTATCAATAACGAGCAGTTAGCAAGAAAAGTCGCGGTGGTTGAACAGGGCGTAGCTCGCTGCAAAGGACTCGACCCTAAATCGATTTTGACCCAAGTCGGCGGTTATGAAATCGTTCAAATGGTCGGTGCTTTCCTTGGTGCTTATCAAAACCGGACTCCAGCATTGGTCGATGGTTTTATCGTGTCAGTCGCTGCGTATGTCGCGACCTTAATTGAACCGAATTGCCGTGACTACATGATCTTTGCGCATCGCTCTGAAGAGTCAGGGCACAAAATCCTACTAGAACTTCTAGACGCGGAGCCGTTGCTTGACCTTGGCTTGAGGTTGGGCGAGGGCACGGGCGCAGCTTTAGCTATGCCAATCATCCGAGCGGCAGCGGAGTTCTATAACAGCATGGCGAGCTTCGAGAGCGCTGGAGTCACAGTTTAATGAGTGATTTTCCGGACAGATCTTGGAAAGATCGCGCTGCTTATCAATGGCAACTGTTTTCGTTGGCAATGGGCTTTTTTTCTCGCTTGCCGATGCCGAAGAATACGCCTTATTCAGAAGAGCGTATGAACCGTTCTGGTCGTTACTTTTCAACAGTCGGTTTTTTGCTGGGTGTCTTGTGCGGCGGTTTGTTTCTGTTGCTTGATACTGTGTTACCAAGCTCGATTGCCATCTTTTTGATGATGAGTTTTAGCTTAATGCTCACCGGCGCTTTCCATGAGGACGGTTTGACCGACATGGCGGATGGCATCGGTGGTGGTATGACATTGGAACGTCGTTTGACCATCATGAAAGACAGCCGCATCGGTACATACGGTGCGGCTGCGCTGATCATGGCTTTGCTTGGTAAGTGGGTTCTGCTCAATGAACTCGTCAGCATGGCTGAATTGTTTATGGTCATCGTGACGAGCTACACCTTTAGCCGAGCGATTGCGGCCTCCCTGATTTATGACATGCCTTATGTTAGCGACTTGGATACGAGCAAGAGTAAGCCTTTAGCCAACAAACAAACCAAGGGGGAGCTTGTCTTCCTTATGTTGGTTGGCCTGTTGCCAAGCTTGTGGTTTGGGCTAGCGTTTACGTGTGTTTTAGCTGTGATTGCTTACCTGTTTAGAGTGGGCTTCAAAAAGTGGTTAACGGCTCGAATTGGCGGCTTTACTGGTGACTGTTTGGGCGCGGCTCAACAGTTGATGGAACTGCTGATTTACGTTGTGTTTACCGCTGCGTTTTATAACGGCTTTATGTAACTCATTCAGGATTTTAGAGGCAACACATGACAACCAATAATCAAGCGTACCAGAGTCATCGCCATCTTGTTTTAGGTGGTGCGCGCTCAGGTAAGTCGAGTTTTGCAGAACAACAAGCATTATGTGCAATTGAAGCATGTTCAAATGGGCGTCTACATTACATAGCGACAGCTACCTATTTAGACGATGAAATGCGCGAGCGAATCGCTCATCACAAAGATCGTCGTGGTGAAGAGTGGATTGAGCATGAAGTACCCGTCGAATTAGCCGAAAAATTGCAGTTTTTTGAGAAAGAAGATGTCGTGCTGATTGACTGCCTAACATTGTGGTTGAACAACATCATCTTTGAACTGGGTGACGACGCAACCAATGAACAGGTTGAAGCCGTGGTTGAAGTATTGGTCAAAAGCGTCGAGCAAAGCCAAGCGCAAATTATCATGGTCTCTAACGAAGTGGGTTTAGGTGTTGTTCCTCTGGGTAAAGTGTCGCGCTTATTTGTAGACAATGCTGGGCGAATGAACCAAGCGCTCGCAAGCGTTGTCGAACGAGTCACGTTGATCGCCGCAGGATTACCGTTGAATTTAAAACCCTCAAATCATTCGTTTGATGCTCAAGGCTAGGTCTCATACATGGTCAATGGAACAACCAAAAATATCTATTTGCTAAGACACGGCAAGGTTGAAGGAAAAGCTGCGCTAAACGGTGTATCTGACGTGCTGGTTAACCCTGAGCTTCAACAGCAAATATGTGAAGCCTTGGTGCAACACGGTGTGGCTCTTGATGGTGTTATTACCTCGCCATTAAGGCGCTGCAGCGACCTAGCAAATTTATATGCAGAGCGCATGTCGGTGCCTTTGTCGATTGCACCAGAATTTCAAGAAATGAACTTTGGTGAGGTGGACGGCATCGCGTTTGATGAGCTTGAAGATAAGTGGGCGATGCTAGACACCTTTTGGCAAGACCCGGCAAATCATCAACTGACTGGAGCGGAAAGTTTACAGAGCTTCCACGACAGAGTAACTCAAGCTTGGTCGCAACTTTTGAATAACTCAAGTGACAATCTATTGATGGTTACTCATGGTGGCGTAATTCGAATGCTATTGGCGCATTGCCTTGATATTGATTGGAAAAATCCGAGCTTGTACTCGAAGCTATCGATTGAGAATGCCTCGATAACCCATATTCAAGTCACTCAGTTTGCGCAGAGCTTTATCAGCGTCAAAGCGATAGGCCTGCCTGTTCTCTGAGTGTCCAAAAACACAGTTTAAGAATTAACAATCTTAGAAGTATTAAAAGTAATTAGAAGTATAAAGCGGCGTTAACAGTCGCTATACCAGATTGGTATTACTACCTACGTGAAAGGAATTTAGTCATGACAACACCGAGTTGGGATCTAAGCATTGCTTATCGCGATCTTGATGATGCAAAAATTGAACAGGATATTGAACTCATTCAACAGTGTATCGAACTCTTGTACCTGCATGTTGAAAAGCGTCACATCATTCTGGCAATGCAAAACGCAATCCAGACCTCAGAAGCGGCAGGCACGCTACTGAGCACAATTAACACCTTTGCTAACTGTCACGCTTCAGTAGATGCGACTCATACAGAAGCCAAAGCGCTGCTTGGCCGTGTCGCAAAGCTGAACTCTGAAATGTCACAAGCGTTCAGCCCTTATGAAGATACGCTGATTCACGCAGAACCAGAGTTTATTGATGCCGTTTTAGAACACGAGAGTGCTGATGTTGCAGGCCAACGCTTCGCGATTGAAAGCTCACGTAAGCTATCAAGCAGCCGTCTCAGTGTGGCTGAAGAACAGCTTTTAGCAGCCATGAAAGTCGATGGCCGTGATGCATGGGGTCGTTTATACGATAACCTTACCGGCTCTTTGAAACTGTCTTTGAAACTTGATGGTGAAGAAGAAGCACTTGGTTTCTCGCAAGCGGCGAGCTTGTTGTACGGTAGCGAATTCGATAAACAAGAGCCTGCATGGCGCGCGGTTCAAGGTGCAATGAATACTCACCAAGAGTCATTTGCTTCGATCCTAAATGCGCTTGCAGGTTGGCGTCTGACTGAAAACAAAAAGCGCTCGAAAATCTCAGATGTACATTTCTTAGATCCAAGCTTGCACGGCAGCCGAATTGTGCCTGAAACGCTAGACACTATGATGTCTGTGGCGAAAGCTAATCGCGCAGTAGGCCAGAAAGCGGGTCTGTTGATGGCTAGAGTTCACGGCTTAGATGAAATGAAACCATGGAACCACTTAGCTGCGATGCCGCCATTAGGTGACAGCGAATCTAAGGTTTACCCATTTGATGAAGCGATCGAAGTGATCAAAACCGCTTTCGCTGAAGTGAATCCAGAGATGGCTGACTTCGTTGCTTTGATGGTTGAGAATGGTTGGATTGATGCAGCACCAGCAGCCAACAAACGTTTAGGCGCTTACTGTACTAAGTTTGCCGCGACACGCACGCCGCTTGTGTTCATGACTTGGAGTGGCAGCCGCTCTGACTTAATGACATTGGCACACGAGCTAGGCCACGCGTTCCATAACTGGGTAATGAAAGACATGCCGTTGTGCAAGACACGCTACCCAATGACGCTCGCAGAAACAGCTTCTATCTTTGCTGAAAACATCGTTCGTGACCACTTGTTAACGCAAGCCCAAACACGAAACGAGAAACTTGAAATGCTGTGGGAAGAGCTGTCTTCTTCATTGGCTTTAATGGTCAACATTCCAGTGCGCTTCGAATTCGAAAAAGCATTTTACGAGCAGCGTGAAAAAGGCGAGCTGACGGCGCAACAATTGTGTGACCTGATGGAAAGCACTTGGAAAGAGTGGTACGGCGATGCAATGACCGAAGCAGACCCTTACTTTTGGGCGAGCAAGTTACACTTCAGCATCTCTCAAGTGAGTTTCTACAACTATCCATACCTATTCGGTTATCTGTTCAGTAAAGGTGTTTACGCTCAGCGTGACGCGAAAGGTGAGCAGTTCTACGATGATTATGTCTCATTGCTTCGTGACACGGGTAGCATGATGGCGGAAGAAGTGGTTCAAAAACATTTAGGAATGGACCTGACTCAAGCCGATTTCTGGCAACAAAGCATCGACATGGTCAAAGTTCAGATCGATGAATTTGAAAGATTGCTCGATCAGGAAGATTAATTGATCTCAATCTGTTCATAGCAGGTAAGAGCTGTGTTAGCTTACGTGGCTCTTATCTTGCTGAAAGAACTTGATACAACCAAAAGTTGCTTTAAATAGAGAAAGTTATTTAGCACAGGCCTCGGTTTGTTGATAAGCAGGAAATATAAAATTTATGGGTAGTATTTGTGAGTGATAACGGAGTTTCTGTTGATAAGTGCGATCCTAGCAACACAATTTCTATGTACAATTTATTAACATACGGCCGTGCAATTAAGGAGTAACGCATGACGAAGACCCTCTTTCGCCAATCATTTCTTTTTGACAGCCTAGATCTTGAGCAAGAAGTGTTTGCAGGACAGACCGTACTGAGTAACGGTGTTCAAATTAAGCTTCATCAACGTGGCGTGTTGGAAGTGATTCCCGCTGATTACAGTTCTGAAACCAAGAACATTATCTTTTCAAGCGGTGTACACGGCGACGAAACCTCACCAATGGAGCTGATTGATAAGCTCGTTGAGGATATTGAAACAGGCTTTCAGGCAGTGAACGCTAGATGCTTGTTTATCATAGCTCACCCAGAAGCAACCAACGCGCATACCCGTTTTCTTGATGTGAATATGAACCGTCTGTTTGATGAAAAGCAGTACGAGAGCAATCGAGAAGTGGATATCGCCCAGAACTTAAAGTATCTGGTGACAGAGTTTTATAAAGAAACCAAGCCAGAAACACGCTGGCACTTAGATCTGCACTGTGCAATCCGTTTATCTAAGCATTATTCATTTGCAGTGAGCCCTAAGGTTCGCCACGAAGTACGTAGCAAAGAGTTATTCGACTTCATCAACAGTGCTCACGTTGAAGCCGTGTTGCTGTCGAATGCACCTACCAGCACGTTCAGCTGGTACAGCGCTGAAAACTTCGGAGCGCAGGCTCTTACAATGGAACTCGGGCAGGTCGCGAGAATTGGTGAGAACCAACTAGATAGACTAACGGCTTTTGATCTCGCTATGCGTAATTTAATCGCGGAAGCTGAGCCAGAGCATCTGCCAAAGCCAACCATTACTTATCGCGTTAGCCGCACTATTGTTCGCTTACATGATGATTTCGACTTCATGTTCTCAGACTCTGTAGAGAACTTTACTGCCTTTAAGCACGGTGAAGTCTTTGGTCATGATGGTGACAAACCATTGATGGCGAAGAATGAAAATGAAGCGGTGGTGTTCCCTAATCGTAATGTTGCTATCGGTCAACGAGCAGCTTTAATGGTGTGTGAAGTGGAAACGCGATTCGACCATGGTCAGTTGGTTTACGATTAATCTGTAGCAGCGACGACGGTTTGTTGAATAACCGCTCAACTGGTTGAAATATCAAGGTTCACATTACGGTGTGAGCCTTGAGTTTATTTGGGGATACAGGTAAGGTTACGCGAACAATCTCAAAGTAGCTTGATATGGATTTCCAACAACTTCTTCACCAAAAACAGCGCAAATGGACGCGAGCCATTTATCTGATGGCATCACTGCTTATCGCGCTGAGTGCTATTTACCTAATGGTTGGCGATCTCTTCATTTCCCCTCTGGGCACCTTGTCCACATTAGAACAAAAACTACTGATTGATTTACGCTTACCTCGATTATTAGCAGCTATTGCCATCGGGGCAGGGCTAGCGGTTTCTGGCGCAAGCTTACAAGTGTTATTAGGCAACGTATTGGCAGAACCAGGTGTGCTCGGCATTTCTGGTGGTGCAAGCCTCGCCATGGTGATTGTGCTGTTCTTCTTGCCGTTTGCGCCGACTCCAGAACTCTTTATGATTGCAGCCGTATTAGGGTCACTCTGTTTCACCGTGATTCTGGTGAGCATGGTAAAAGCGATGCGACTGACCACATCCAAACTGCTGTTGGTGGGTGTTGCGTTAGGCATTCTTTCTGGCGCGATGGTGACATGGGCGTTTTATTTTAGTGACGACCTTAGCCTTCGCTTATTGATGTACTGGCTAATGGGCAGCCTAGGTGGTGTGACTTGGTATCAGCATTCGCTAACGTTAGTGATGATCCCTGTGATTATTTGGTTGTGTTTACAAGGCAGTAAGCTAGACAAAATGATGATAGGGGAGACACACGCTGCGCAACTGGGTGTGAATGTACCCAAGTTACGTTGGCGCTTAATCTTCGCTGTGTCTATTTTGGTCGGCTGTGCAGTGGCGTTAGGCGGCGTAATCAGCTTTGTGGGCTTGGTTGTGCCACACTTACTGCGTTTAGCGATTGGTACGGATAACAAATACCTGCTTCCTTTGTCTGCAGTTGCGGGTGCTGCATTGTTGGTGTTTGCTGATATTTGCGCGCGTACTTTACTGGACTCTGCAGAATTACCTTTGGGTGTGATGACCACAAGTATAGGTGCGCCTATCTTCATTTGGATGTTAATTAGAAATCATGATTCAAATTAAGAGCCTGAGCGTCGGCGCTCGTTTATTACCGCTATCATTCGAGCTTAACCAAGGGCAAGTGACTCACGTTATCGGCCCCAATGGCAGCGGTAAAAGTACCTTACTTGAGGCCATTTCGGGTATCGGTGATGGTTACAAGGGCGATATCAAGCTCGATGAACAAGACTTATCAGATCTATCGCTGCAAGACTTGTCACTGCATCGCGCTTATTTGTGTCAAAGCGCAAGACCTGCTTTCAACTTAGAAGTATTCCAATACCTTGCGTTGTCTCTGCCAAGTTCTTCACAAGGACTTGATACTGAAATCAATGCTGCTTTGGAAGAGATAACCCAGATGCTCGATATTGCAGACAAGCTTCATCGCTCTATTCAAGCTTTATCTGGTGGTGAGTGGCAACGCGTTCGCTTGGCGGGCATGTGCTTGCAAATTTGGCCGACACTTAACCCATACGCGAAGTTGTTGATTCTCGATGAGCCAGCGGCGCCATTGGATATTGCTCAAGAAGCGTTACTCTACAAGCTCATTGAACGAGTGGCAGAGAAGGGCATTGCGGTGATCATGGCGAATCATGATCTTAACCGCACCTTAAGACATGCTGACCAAGTGCTACTGCTCGACAAAGGCGTTTTACAAGCTTCTGGTACAGCGGCAGAAGTGCTGACTCCAGAGCAACTTGAGGCTGTATTCAACACTCAAGTGAAAAGTGTATCAGTGGATGATCAAACATACCTTATATTTGAGTAAGTGGATCTTGAGTCAACAAACCGTTCAGAAACATTAGGTGTTTTAACATAAGGAGTTGGTGTGCTTCGATACATTCAACGACGCAGAATTAAAAAAGTGATTAAGCTTCTTTCAGCCAAGATGGTAAAGAGTTATGGGAGCCGTGATTTCTTCTCTATCGGACAAGTTGAAACCAGTTCTAAAGAGCTGAGCAAGCGTCAACAACACATTGCATTGGCTTTGTTTGCTGATCCACAAGATCTTGATACTGAATTGCTGCCCACCATTCAATTGCTGAGAAATGATGTCTCTAACGATTTCTTTGGCGGCGAGGACTACAACGCACGCGATATTCTGAATCTTCTGGGAGGTAGTGGTTGGAAGGGCGGCCGCATGGATGATGACATGTCACATCGCATGGGTATGAATAGCCGCTATTAAGGTCTTTTGATATTTATCTCATCCGTTATCGTTCTCGTTAAAATCGTAATTTTGGCGAGAAACTCCTTTTCAAAACTTTCTATTCTTTAAACCTCACCGACTAAACAAGCCTAAAACTCTTTAAACAACCAGTATTTGATCCAATCTTTTTCTGGGTACACCTCAATTTTTTCAGATATATAAGCGATCCTCTACCTCATGTCACCTTTGTTGAGTATCAATTAGGCTTATTGACTAAATAATTCAATCTTCATCACCCATGCTCAAATTGAACGATATGCACTCACTTTATTAATGTTCGAGCCAAGTAACGATTACTGAAGTGTGGCTGTTGGTTCATGCAAGAAAGTCAAATCAGCTAGCAGGACAAGACAAGTAGCCTGCGGCTTGGCAAATAAAGTCTTTAATTTGGAATGGCTATGAGAATAAAAATCGAGAAAACGGCTTTAGCAATCGCTTTGTCTACAGTCTGTGGTGGTGCAATGGCGCACGGTTTTGTGTCACTAAATGACGACGGCAACATTATAAGCCGTGTTGCTTTGTGTCACTTGGAAGACTCAGAGGGACAGCCGAAGAACATGGATTGTGGCAACATACAGTATGAGCCTCAAAGTGTGGAAGGCTTTGATGGCTTCCCGGAAAATGGACCACGTGATGGTTACATCGCCAGTGCTGAAATCGCAATAGCGAGAAACTTAGATGAGCAAACTTCCGAGCGCTGGCAGAAACGCTCAATCAAAGCGGGCTCCCAAGAGTTTGAGTGGACCTTTAAGGCTAACCACGTAGCTGCCGGTTTTAAGTATTACATCACGAAGGAAGGCTGGGACCAAAACTCACCATTGGAACGTGCTTCGTTTGACCTTACACCTTTCTGTGAAGTTGATGGTCATGGAGAGATAACACAAGATACGGCTACTCACACTTGTAACGTACCGGTGCGAGAAGGCTATCACGTGATTTTGGCGGTTTGGGATGTTGGTGATACAGATAAGGCTTTCTATAATGCAATTGATGTTGTGTTTGATGGCGATGACTCTCATTTACCGGGTTGGGAAAAAGTAGGCCAGATAATTCCGACTATGAATTTGAAAAAGGGGGATGCGGTATATACACGTGTATTCGATGGATCAGGTGAAAACACATCATTGAGTACCCGAGTCGAGATTGCGAGTAGTGAGTCCGGACAACCAAAGAACTGGTCAAAGGCATTAGCGACCAAAGTTAACCAAGAGCATGACGATATTAAGTCTGGCGTATGGAGTGAAAACGGGTTCGATCCAATTTATGGCGTTAACCCTATATACGTCAATAAAGACAGTGGCATCCAGCGTGTCGAGATAGGCTACGATGTTGAAGTACCTGAACCAGATACATCACTGACTGTTGAAGGGCTAGAGCCTGAATACATCATTGGCGATGAAGCGACGGTTCTCGATCTTACATTGATTGCCGAAGGTGACGCTCAAGCTGAGCTTACTGTCTATAACCATGGGCGTGAGTCACTAGCGCATTGGAGTGGCCTGGTTGAAGATGAAACCTCTGAATCGGTCACGCTTCCGCTATCCAAATCTGAGGCTGGTCACCATATGTTAGTGGTGAGTGTTAAAAACAGTGAAGGTAAGCTAGTCGGTCAGCAAACCCTCAATTTCCACTTGGTTGAAGCGGGCACTCCGCCGCCACAACATGATTATGTTTACCCTGAAGGGTTTGGTAGTTATATCGAAGGGGATATTGTCCTATTCGAAGGGGAGGGCGTCTATCAATGTTACGGCCCTTGGGCGGCAGAATGTAACAATGAAGCTTACTTACCAGGTGTCGCTGCCGACCCAAATTGGGTGGAGCAGCAATGGGAAAAGTTGGACTAAGATCTCACTCATCTAGCTGATTTAATCCTCTTTTGACTATGAGAACCTCAAAGTGGCTTACTCGCTAAGCCGCTTTTTTCTTCACTTTGAATATTGTTTCTACAATCAGGACAGGATACTGAGATCCAATAATTAGAAGCAACATCATCTATCTACAACGCTTTTGTTTGAGTTGTGTGATTCCGATTCCTATCGATATAAAACTCGCTGTTATTGATAAAATTGACGTATATATTTTTCGTTGTTCTTTAAACGAAAAATATAAATCCTTGAACTACAATCCTGATTGATTAGCAGTCATTGGCATTGTTTAGGATAAAATAATAGAGAGTGGGAAAGTGACAACAATAAATCATAATCTTCTTAAAGCTGCAGTAGGTATGGCTTTGCTATCGAGTGTGCCGTCAGTGGCAAATGCTCATGGTTGGTCTGAGTTTCCAAGTGCACGTCAGAACACGTGTTACGAGCAAGGTGGTATTTGGTCGGGTACACCACCTAATGCCGCGTGTGCTCAAGCAAAAGACATTTCTGGTTCATATCCGTTTGTTCAGCGTAACGAATATGCAAAAAATATCCAGGATTTCAACAACATCAATGCTGTAAAAGCAGCGATTCCTGACGGCACGTTATGTTACGCCAATGATTCGCAAAAGCGTGGTATGGGTGCGCCTCATACAGGCTGGACTCGTACCGAGCTAAGCACTGGTACCTTTGAATATGTATTCAACGCGACAGCACCACACAACCCTTCATTCTGGGAGTTCTACCTAACCAAACCAAATGCAGACCTAAGCAAAGGCCTAGCGTGGGGAGATTTAGAGCTTATCCAAGAAGAGGGCAATGTCCCTGTAAATGGCGGTAAATACCGTATCAATGTAACCATTCCTTCGGACCGCTCTGGCGATGCAATCCTGTTTGTGCGCTGGCAACGTAATGATTCAGCAGGTGAAGGCTTCTACAACTGTTCAGACATCACTATTACTGGTGGTACAACTCCTCCACCAGAGCCGGGTCCAGAGCCTGATCTAGTGCGTGGTGATCTGTTTGTTTCAGACCAATTTGGAACGCCAGAAGTTGGCGACACCGTTAAGTACGACATCATCAACAAGTATGGTGAAATCGCGCGCAGCTTCGACATCGTGATTGATGCGAGCAACGTTAACGATTGGGCTCGCTTGCTTGCTTCAGAGATTAACGGTTGGCACGAAGAGTTTAAAGATGGCGCGGTCTTTATCGGCGACTGGCATGCTGAAATGCAGCACTATATGTACTTCCAAAATGATCCTTCACGTAACTTCTTCAACTCAAAAGATGGCCGTGCATCTGGTCAGTTAACGTTGATTGACGGTGGTGATGGCGGTGTTGAACCGTTGAAAGGCGACATCTACGAACTTGTGAAGAGTGACAACGTAGTGAATGCGGGCGACAAAGTAGTGATTGCAACAAGCGAAGCTGCAAACCTAACTCAGACTCAAGGTTCTGCAGTAAGCATCCAAAACAATGGTACGGCTTCAATTGTGGTTGATACTACAGCGATCACAGCGAACGAAACATTGTCTTTCATTGCTAGCTCTATTGAAAGTGAGAGCGTTGAAACCTTCACATTCGAAGTGATTGCTGATGATAGTGGCGTAACACCAGACCCAGATCCAACGCCTGATCCAGATCCGACTCCGGACCCAGACAATGGCACATGGGACTCGTCTAAGGTTTACCTTGGTGGTGAAATCGTGACTTACTCGAACCAGTCATGGAAAGCACAATGGTGGGTTCAGGGTGGTACAAACCCTGAAGCTACCTACGAAAACGACAAGTGGGGCGTTTGGCGTCCAGCTAACTAGTCGCAACGCTTGAACTCGTTTGTTCGTTTTGACTAACCAATGGAATTAATAATCATGACACCACGCTTACATATGAGTGTGGTGTTTTTTGTTAAAGGTTGTAATCCCTCTAATGAAATAGGTTTGATTATGCTTAAGTCAGGTTGTTATGAGGTGGGGCATTGGTTTTAGGCCTGTCTTTGATACCTCTTAGATATGCAGCTCATCGCTTTTATCATCAAAACAGCACTCATATTGGTCCTGAGCAGTAAAATAGGCTTCGTCGTTATTAGCGTAGGTGGGAATCGCAGAAAACAAAACGATACTGATCGCTGCAGCGATATTAATGACTTTGTTACGTTGAGGAGTCATTTTCATAGTAGTGCCCTCGAAAGGTGGGCAAATCCATCTGCCTATGAGAATTGAATCTGAGATGTTTAGAAGTCGTAAGACAAACCAAGTGTGATGATGCTGTCGTTGTCGATCGGGCCCATCGATTGGCCGTTCAAGTAAAGGTCACCTTCGTTGGTATTGAAATAGGTGTATTTCACGTAGGGTGTCCAGTCGTCGATGCTCTTAGAAAGAACGACTTCGTGTTCATTGGTACGGTAGTCGCCTTGATGAAAATAGACATTGTCACCTTCATGGGTAAACCCGCCGTTGGATCCATCACTGTTTTCGTGAGTGTATTGGTAAGCTAAATCCCAACCGGCGAGTGAGTACCCCGCACCGGCGATGAACTTATTGGTATTAATCGTGGTGTCGCTTACATTCTCGAGTACTTGGCCTGACTGGTTATATCCCAATCCACTGAATACATTGAAATTATCGTTCACTTGATAATCGATAATACCTTCGATTAATAACTCTTCACCATTGTCCCATTTACCGAGTTCACCGTATAGGTTGAACGTGAAGGACTCGCTGATGTGAAAGTCGTGGCCATAACCCGCAGCCAACCAACCCTGGTCATCAAAACCTATATAAACTTGTCCATTTTCTGAGGTGTTGATTAATGCGCCAGCTTCGGTGCTATAGACACCGTTATCAGCAGCATTAGAGGCAACGTTTTGTTCGATGTAAACTTGAGTCGAAGTCGCAAACGCTGCACTGCTGAGTAGTGTAAGTGGTAGTGCAATAAGGTTAAGTTTGTTCATGGATTCTCCAGTGTTGTTCTATTGAATAACTTGCTGGAGAGTATCTAATGAAACCAAATTTATATTAATAGGGTTAACTTTAGTTAAAACCTCAGTTTCATTTATGTTTTCTTAATGCCGATTTGATTGCTTCTCGGGTTTTGATGTGCTGTTCGTCGTTAGCGTAACGGCGGTGATAGAGCACTCGAAACGTGATCGGTCTTAATTTGATAGGGATAGGGTGAACGCGTAAGCCAAGCGCTGGTGCAAGCATTTCTGCAAAAGAGCGAGTAGAAGCGGCGATATAATCCGTCGTGCTTGCCAAAATCAGCATGCTTGAAATTGAGCTAGTTTCAATCCTGACTTTTCGCGGCTCGATATCGTTCTCGGATAAAAATTCGACCGTGTTCATGTTTGCGCGTTTGATCTTGAGCGCAATATGTTCCTCTTGGAAATACTCTTCTTTACTCAGTGTCTCACCAATTCTAGGGTGGTTGATTCGAGTCAGGCACACGGGTTCCTCATCGACGATGGTTTCTTCAATCAATGAGTGTTTCTTACTCGAAAGTACATCAATGACGATATCCACTTTTTGTGCAGTAAGCGCATCAAACAGTTCTTCCTCTTCGAGTGGCGCTTCTGTAAAGCTTACGCCTTCAACCTGGCTAACGAAATGAAGCAAGCTCTCTGTGCAATAGACTTTAAGGTCATTCTTTTGCTGCTCAACCGTTCCAATGATGTTCAATGGATCTTCTATCTTGTTAGCGAGTGATACCGCTGCACCAGTAGGCGCGATACCTCGTCCTTCTCTCACAAATAAAGTTTTCCCCACAACACCTTCGAGTCTCTTAATTGCCGCGCTTACTGCAGGTTGAGAAATATCGAGCTGCTCTGATGCCACGGTGATAGAGCTGTGTTTGTAAACGGCCAAAAATGTCGTTAGTAGATTAAGGTCCAAATTCAGTTCCCTCTATTCTTATTGCCACTCATCCAAATCATGGTGGAGTCTTTATTGACTCATAAATGAAATGGAGGTTTTGAGTAAAGTTTACACTATATATCAAGGTTCTGTTTATTAATAAACTTGTTTGCATCGGAGTGAGGAAGGAACTTCATTCATTTACTAAATACTCAGACCGATAGGTGAAACTATGAGAACTTTCGCAAAATTATCAATCATCTCTACAGCAATGATCATCACGTCAACCGCTTTTGCTGCTGACCCAATGATGCAATACAACACCAAGCAGACTAACTCTGACATTCAAAAACTCGAGAAATTTGAATATCACGAAGGCGAAACCCTTGAAGAGTATCTGAGCAACCAACCTAAGGGGAACTTGTACTCTTCAGAAGAAGAAGTGCTTTCTGTGTTAATGGGCGGTGTAAATAATGGTGACTATCGCAAAGAAACCAATTCAGGTTGGAAAGAAGGCCTGATGTTTGAGGGCATTGCACCTTATGGAGATCACATGGTGTCGGGCGCCAACTGGTTCCCACGAACTGAAGAAGTTCAACCGGATGAAATGCGTGTCACGTTCATGGGGACATCACCAATGATTCGCCCGGGGCAGGCAAACACCTCGATATACGTCGAATTGGGTAACGGCTCTAACTTTGTCTTTGATTTAGGTGAAGGCTCTATTGCGAACTACGTAGCGGCGGGTGTCGCGATGAATGAACTCGACCATATATTCATCACTCACTTACACGTAGACCATTACGGCTCGTTACCTTACCTGTATCAATTTGGTGGTTGGAATGGTCGCTGGGAAAAGCCGCTTAACATTTATGGCCCGAGTGGTGCGACTCCAGAGTATGGCACTCGTCATATGATTGAAGGTATGCAGCAAATGTTGAACTGGCACACCGATGCATTTGATGTGTTCCCATCAGGCAACGACATTGTGGTTCACGAGTTTGATTTCCGCGACGACGGTGGCGTTATCTATGACCAAGATAATGTGGAAGTGATTCACTGGCGACGCAGTCACGCAAAAGATGGCGCGTCTGGTTACCGCTTGAATTGGACTCAAGATGACGGTCGAGTGCTTTCATTTGTCTGGACAGGAGACGGTCGCCCAACAGAGTTGGATTTGAAATACGCAAAAGGTGCAGACTTGTTCATTACTGAACTGCAAACCGAAACGTTTGGTGTGTCTTCGATTATTCAAGGTGTGCCGCCATTCTTAGCACGCTACACCGTTGATACTCACCACACGCCAGCGTACGCGGCGGGTTATGTGGCGAATGAAGTACAACCGCGCTTGTTTATGACAACGCACATGACATTCGACCCATATCTTAATGAGGAAACCGTTGCAGAGGTTCGCCACCATTGGCAAGGACCTTACCACTTCGGCGCGCCAGATGGCATTGTCGTTAACATGACTAAAGATAATGCGTGGGTTCGTGAAGGTATTTTACCTGATTTCCCGAATGCACGAGCGCCACAATTTGATATGGCAGATGGGTCTGACTTTAGAATTCCGTTGCCGAAAAACAGCCGTGAAGACATACAAGAACAAGAGATTCGTGATTTAGAGCTGGATCCAAAACTGTACTACCCAGAAGGCTACCATCCAGAGCTGTTAACTGAATGGCCAGTCGACCGTGACATCGTGATCCCAGCTGAACAAGTACCAGAAGCAATGAAGCAAGGTATGAACACCAAGCAAGAATACATGGATAGAGTGCGTGCTCACCATAACCTTGAGCGCAAGTCGGTAAGTCGTCCAACTGAGCCTGGTGAAGGAGCAGGAACCGATAACAAATAGGGTATTTGTAGTGAGGGCTGATGTGCCCTCACATCCTAAAAACTTAGGTAAACAAACCCATTCTATTACTCAACCATAAAATCATTGCTAGTAACATCTTTGCTTAGAATATCTGGAGTTCATTATGAAAAAATCAATTTTAGCGGTCGTTATCCTTTCTTTAGTAGCAGGGTCTGTATTCGCTAACGGACAATCAAATGCTCACAACTATCAACCTGGTGCGACGAATAACTCAGAACGTTTAGCGGACATTGATCCTAACTACGAACTGGCCTTACCTTCAGAAAAAAAAGGCTACACCATGTACGACAACCAATACATGTCAGATGGTGGCACCTACACAACGTACGTCAAACCGAACCCTTCCGATGCAATGCATGTTGCCGATGAAGGCTCACTAAAAATAACGCACGGTGAAGGTGGAGGCATTATGACGGAATACACAATAAAGGATGGCCAACACGCTTTTTCTGTTATGTGTGGATACACCTCAGGTCCTTCATTCTGGGCTGATGGAAAACCCGCGAAGGTATGTGAAGAGGCGCAAGCATTAGCGGTTGCCTTAGAAGCAAAAGGGCAATGGGAGATGAAGCAGATGGCTTACACCATCGCTCCAGCAAGAATCGTGGTTGATAAGTGATTTTTGTCTACAGAACGCTCGTTATATCGAGCCTCGTAATCCAATCATATTGATTATTTGTAGTGAGATGAAGAGGGGGCTCAGGCTGAAATATTCCTGACGTTCCCATCCGCTTATCTCACCAGAAGTTAAGGCAAGCAATTAATCAAATTGGTCTCTCAAATTTAGAAGGTCTATCCATGAATAACACTATTAAATTACTGGCTATCGCATGTGTTTTACTTACTCCAATGCTTGTAGCCGCTGCTGAACATAATCACAGTCACAATCATTTCAACCCTGCACTAGAACAACTTGGTGATGACATTATTGGTCTAACCGTGTGTTACAAAAATGGTCACCTTTCTGATGAAAACCAAGAACCTGCTTTTATGAACCTTATCAACCACGCCAATGTGGAAGGAGAGGAGTTAGGGATGTTCTACATGGACAAATTGGGCCCTAAAGCCGAGCAAATCATGAGTGATGACGAGGCTCGTCGCTTATGGACTGAAGATTATTGTGCTGATTTAACTGATACCTATTTGGACTCAGATAAGTTGGCTGAAAGAGCAAATGAACAACAAGGTCATTCCCACGGACACGATCATGGGCATCACCATAATCATGACCACCATGGACATGGCGATTTGGCACCAGAGGTGCTCGAGCAAGATATCGAACGAGGGCGTTTGCTCAGTATCAACTAAGCCCAATAAGATTAAGCGTACTTACTTTGTTGCCTCTTGGCACAAAATGGTAAGACTCGAATCGAGCGAATGACTAGAATTATCTCAAACGAAACAAGTGAATTAGGGCGGGTTCTAGTCACTTTATCTTATTCGAATGGATGCTTTGAAAGCTCGAAAGAGGATTATTTTATGTACGAACTAACACTGATTCTAAGCCTAATGATGGGTGGCGCTGACAGCACAGCAGAAATGGAAGTTAACACCCATTTTACGACTCTTGAGCAATGTAATGAAGAAGGCGCAGCGCTAGCTGAGAAGCTAAATGCAACAGACCTTAAAGTCATTCAAGTTCAATGCGAACGTGATTAACCAGAACAGTATTAGTTAGACCATGATGAACCAAAGCTAACTAATTCCATAGATTTGGCTGCGTGGGCACACCCGAGGTGCCCATATCGAATTACCTCTAGTTTAACTAATCTTGATTCCTCAAATTTACTTCTTCAGATCATCCACATACATTCCCCACATCAGCCCCAATAAAAACAATTTCGTCTAACCTATTGTTAAATATTTACTATTTGATAGTGTGTCTAGGTGCACATAAAAAGTGTACTTCAAATTTAGCAAAAAATAATAACAGTAGGAGTTGCGATGAGTATTGTAGTGAGACGCTCTGAACCGTCAGATGCAAAGGGAATAAAAGAAGTTTACGAATGCACTAATGCTTATACCGGTACGCTGCAACTCCCAAATCCATCTCTGGAAACTTGGCAAAAACGAATCTCAAATGTTCCAGATAACGTTTACTCTTATGTCGCGTTATTGGATGGAGAAATTGTTGGCAACTTAGGCTTGGAAGTATGTGTAAACCCAAGAAGGCGTCATGTCGCTTCTTTTGGTATGGGTGTTAAAGACGATGTGTTAGGCAGAGGCGTAGGTAGCCAGTTACTCGCAACGGCGATCGACTTGTGTGATAACTGGATTAACATCAAACGACTGGAACTGACCGTTTATACCGATAACGAACGAGCGATCAGCCTGTATAAGAAGTTTGGCTTCGTGATTGAGGGGGAGTCTGCAGGGTTCGCTTTTAGAAATGGCGAATATGTGGCGGCTTATCACATGGCTCGACTAGTATAGCGCTCGGCTTCTAACCACGGCTACAATTAAAACAGCTAGAGTTCTCCAATAGAGAATAAAACGCCACGTTACAATAACGTGGCGTTTTCTATTTCAGTCAACTGATGCTTTGAAGCGCTTCAGTTTTAACTTTACTTAAGCTGTAAGAGGCTCAAGGTTCGCAGGACGGTAGTGTACCGATTTTAGTACTTTGCCTTGGCGAACCGTTTTACCTTCCGATACAAAATCTTCAGCGCATTTAGCAATGATGTATTCACCTTTTTGAACCGCCATTAGCTTAATGTTCTGCTCAGCATAGAATGCTTCTGTTTCTGCGTATTCTGTTTCATTACGGCATACTTTGCTCATGTTGCTTGAGTGTACTTCGTCCCAGCAAGGTAAGAAGTCAATTGAACGGTTTTTGGCAACGTTCAACAGTAAGTCGATTAAGTAGCTGATCGCTAGGTTGTCTTCTACTTTGGATTGGCCAAGGTGAACCAAACGTCCCATCAAAACATATTTTCCTAAGTGGTATGGAGGTTGTCAATTTGTTACGTCTGACAGGAGAGAAATGAAATACCGCGCAACGCCATCACGCAGGCTCCTTCCACCTCCAGTTGCATTGATGTAATACTTGCCAGTAGCGTCCAGCTTAAGAGCACTACATTGACTCCAATGTTTCGCCGATTTGTCATACTCCAAGGAGCCCAGCATAAAACCTGCTTCTCTAGCAGAGCCCGTCGCGCAAGTCTCATGTAAATGATGAATGACCAGACCAAGCGCTTGCCATACCTGAGGGGAAGAGTGGAAATTGTCGTTTGTATTTTCAAACTGATATTCAACAGTTTCAAGCCATGCTTTTAAAAAAGTGACAATTGACTGCTGTCGTTCGTTAATAAGTTCTTTTGTAATTTCCTTTTTATTTGGTAGTTTGCGCGGTAACGGGGTAGTCAGTCTAGCACTCTTGCCACCAATGGCAGCTAATACTAAACCAGCCATTGATGACTGTGTTGTTATGAAGGAATCACTCTTAGTAAGTCTTGAAGATGTAGACATCCCCCCAAACTTTTCTAAATTAATTTCTTTGGCAATTTCTTCTACAGCTAGCATTATTGGATGAGTCACTTCGTTATACACTTCAAGTGAAACAGAATGAACTCTGGTATCGAGTTTGTTATATGAATGCAGTAAGGAAACAATCTCACGCTGAGATATTTTTGTGTTATTTCGATAAATAACATTGACCGAAATCGGTAATCTAGCTATCTGGGCAAGTACTTTTTCAGAGGGACTCGGTTGAATACCAAGCAATGCAGACTTTGTGATTGAGAGTTCAGATTTTGTGAACGCCCCGTATGCTGCTAACAGTTGAATTCCCTGAACAATATAAGCTTTCTGCGATGAGTAGGTTATTGAAATTAGACCTAATCGGTCATCATTCATCTCATTGACTGAACCTTCTACCACTAGCGTCATACTCAAAAGTGGGGTCAAACTAGTGTCGCCAACTGAATCTAATAACAAACGTTGAACATTTTCTACTTGTGCTACGTTAATCGGCCTAGACATGTCTAAAGTCAGGCTTTGCACACCTTCTAGTTCATCAGGTAAACAGCATGACTTTACAGCCTGAGATAGTGGTAGGGTGCAGTGAATCGATTTTGCCCCTCGCCCGCTGGCGCTGGACAGGACACTAACCCCCTTTAGCGTCACAACATTCTTTTTTGTCATTATTTCAGATTCTTAGCGTTTCCAACCCCAATACCTTAACAAAAAAACATAAAAAACATTTGATCGGGGCGCCGCCCCGATCAATAATCCGCCACATTCTTAAACAATTGAATAGATATGAGGCAATATTTTGAACATAAGCACCCTAGAGCCATCAATGCGACATGGGGTAACGAAAAAGCGCGTATATGGTTCTGGTAGCGAAGGAAGCTTTAACGGCGTTAAATCTTTTTTGGCGCATATGAAATTACCTGAGTTGTTACGAAGCTGCTCGTTAGACCTTGTTCCTGAGCATTTGAGGCCAATATATGATGATATTCAGCGAGTTGCGACAGCCCGACGTAGAAATGGATTCGAAGACTTTTGCTACAAACATCTTAGTGGTACAACTAATATAGGCAGTGTTATTCCTCCGGTTTTGGTTGGTTGTATGCATAACGTCAATCTCGAACAATCCGCCCTAATCAACGGTAATGACTGTCTTGAGATCGAACCAGAAAATACTTTTGTTATTGATGGAATTGGAAGGCTGAGTACTGGAGGAGCGATTATTGGCGGGTTTGATAATTTCCTCCTTCAAATTGGCCGAGATTCTAGCGCGCGACTTGCTCGGCGAGCTGAAATCAGAAATAAAATGGCATGCTTGGAAGTTCCGGTAATGTTTGTTTTCAAGGATTCTGGAGGATCATTAACAGAAGACGAGTTCGCACAGATGTTTGTAGATGTTAACGCGCAACAGCAGCCTCTAACGATGAACAAATTAATGAAATTGTTGCGCTCTGATCCTGTAGCTACGCTTGCGCGCGAACTTGGTGAACTTCCGGTAATCGCATCTCACGGTGGGATGTCCCTTGAGGGCGAAAAAATTACAGAAAATAGTGAATTTGTTATGACTCTAAATTCCCTAACTCGTTTTGTTCTTGGCAGTGTAGGTGGTTTCAGTATGCAGAGTCGATTGAAAGGGATGCGAGAGATGCCTGACGGCGCGATTTTAGGGGATATGCATATTAATGCCATTAAAAATGACCTGATACTATTTTTAAATACGTGGGTTTACGAACAAGGAGAAAGTTTTTCTACCGACAGAAACGGATTTCAACTGGTGACTACTCTGATTCAATCTTTAGGTCTGGTGTTTCATCAGGTGTGGAACAATTGTAAGGATTTGCCACCCGCAAGTCGTACAAATCAGATTTACTCTGTAGCAGAGAAATTAGGTCGTCTCGATTATTCGAGAACAGCAATGCATTGGTCTGAATGTGAATTTTTAACTTTAACTGATGAGGGTGCATATAAAGTGGCATCCGGTGGTGCTACTACGCGAAAGCATTTTGCTCATCATTTGTGTAAAAAAGCTGGAATATCATACGGTTAGTAAGAAACTCTCTACGGAGTTACTCTTTGTACCACAGAGTTGAGAGAGTATTTACTTCGATAGTTGAATTCGGGTCAATAATATTATTTGAATTTTTCTCAGCTAATCATCAATCATGGTTGCATATTTCCTTTCTTCAACTTATTCCAAAAGTGGAAGAAAGGAGATATGTAACCATTCTAGTACACACGTAGGCAGTAGCTTCATAACTATTAAATATACAAGCTCTAATTGGAAAATTGTGCCACCTTTATTGTATTAGTGTAATCTGTCATACAGGGTCTATCGATGAGGCGATGAAAGCTCTTAAGTAATATTTACATAAGATTCAATGAGCTTGCGCTCAGACGGAGAGAGTCGGTCAATCGATTGAACTAAATGCATCTGACGCATCGTCCGAGGGGTGATTGAAATACCAAGTATTTTGCCTACCTCTCTGAAAGCTAGACTTACAGCTTGTCGTGTTAATGGACTAGATATTTTCTTTGCTATATTTCGGCTGCGATGTGATTGAAATAAATATGTAGAGTTTGGGTGAGCCATTCTGATTGAATAAATAATATCAAGAGCTTCAGACGGCAAAAATACTTCATGTGTTTCGTCAGTACGTGCTTTGATAGTTGTTACGGTAGCTTTCTCATCTGAAATACTATTCATTTTAATTTTCAACATGATATCTAGATAAAGTCCAGTACTAACCCCAAATTTCCAAATGTTGGCCATTTGGATGCCATAATGCTTCTCCAGTAATGATGGGATCATTTCACACATTTCAGTGCTAGATAGTAATCGCAGATAATCGTCGTTTGCTATATCAAATTTTCTCATTTTAACCTTTACTCAGTAGCTTACCGAAACTTTACAAAAATTTGTCCTATAAGTAGTTTTAGCCATAAGAAACATGGTTTTCAAACATTACACTTAACATTTTACATGTTTGTGAGAATGCGCCCGTTTTTCAGTAATCGTCTTCATGTATATGGGAGGGAACACAATGATGGTCAATTCCTGATAAGTCGTGAGGATTTTGCGGTGAGTATGAGGGTAGAGCTCTTAATCTGAATATTAGGATTTTCCGTAGTTGAGTCAGTTTTGCGTCATGCTTAGGGGCAGAAGCGACTTAACGGTTTAGCCCACGGTCATTGATTTTGCCCGCTTTGGGACAGTAGTACGACAAATGCAACGGGTTTTCTACAAAAGAGTATTGCAGAATATGAAATAAACCAATAGTCTAATTAGTAAGCGATGGCGGTGTCATCGTGCACTAGGCGAAGTTTTGAGTATTTCAGGGTTTTGCCAATACACAATTTTTTTGAGGTTCCGTAGGGAACTTAAGAGGAAATACTAAATGACTATTCTAGCTCCAGAGGAAGTGCTACCTCGCGCAAATTGTACTATCGTGCGCCATGAATCATACGGTTCTACCAGTACAAATCAAACTGAGATCGTACGTTCTATCAAGGCAAACTTTGATAACGACACTTATGTCCAAGCCTTTACAATTGCTGTTCATGCCAACCCTGAGGGTTCGCCACAAGAGCAAGAACTGGCTTACCTCATTGAATACAGTGATGGGCATATAGAGTTGTTTGACAAGCACTCGATGTCGATCAATCGCTCTCCGAGAGAAAGCGAAGTTCTCTCTATGATCCGAACGCTTGTTTATCTGGGTTTTGGCGATCGCCTGTTTTACTGTACGAAACGTCTATATACGCAGGTTTTTCAACAAACCCCGCTCTTAACTGTAACTATGATTAAGGCGAAGGGTATTAAGTCGTTGCTCCCTCATTGGCATGAGTTTACGTCGGTGAATAATGAAGCTTATGAAACCTACTCTAAGTCTATTTATAAAGCAAAGGAATGGGACAAAATAGCTGAGTTGACGCAAATCTCAATCAACGAGGTTCAAGCTCTCAGCTCAATTGACTTCGTTGACAATCTTCGTTCTGATGATGAGGTTATCGCGGGATATGTCGGGCGTAGCTTTAAGAAGTGGATCTTTGCTTGTCGTCGTGGACGAAAGGCTTACTTGACCTTTTGTGACGAGCGTAAAATTAATTTTGCTTACCACTCCATTGTCGGTAAGTACAATATGAAAGCTTATGGTGACTTCATAAAAGAAAGCGTTGAAGAGAGCAACGCTCAGCGCTTAATTAGTGTTAATCAAGGGCAGTTCATAACTGATTTTAATGAACACCATCATAAGTGGTTGTTTGAGCGTGTAATAGATAATTTGGTGGTGATTTAAAGTTTTTTAGAACGAGGGAGGATATTATCCTCCTTCGTTTATTAATAACTACCAAGTTTCGAGCTCATTACGGGACAAGAGGGCCTTAGTGCGACTGCTCTAAAACACTTCTGCCCCATTCCAAGCTAGAACTGTTCTGTACCTCATTTCTATACGAGGTTGTTTGACCTATTTTTTCTTATGCCACAAAGTGTCTATGGAATTGGTAGCTATTTAGAGCTTACTTTTTTATGTCAATTACCCTGCCAGAGACCTCTCCGATGAACTATAGAAAAAAGCCAGCCCCTCAGCCTGAACAGTCACAGGTAGATCGCGCTATGCATCTATTCCTACAAACATATCCTATAGGCACAAAAGTCTGTTTTTCTGACAGCTGGACAGGTATTAGAACAATAGCCAAAGCTACTTTCAAAGGGATGCAAGAGAGGTACGTTTGGGAGGAGGGTGAAGTTGATATTCATGTTCGTTTTAGTGATGGTACTGGCTCTTTCTGCGTTGTGCGTAATGATGGCACATTGAATTGGTCTCTTCGCCCATTGCCTACTCATGAAGAACGAGTAAACCGAGCAAAACGTAAAGCTGGGGACATTGCTACTTTGGTATTAACACGCATCATTCAAGTGGCATTGATACTCCTATTTTTATATGGTTTGAACACCTGTGTAGGTAGCAATGGCTCAAATGTCCCTGATTACTGCGTACCTAGGGTTGAGTGCTAATTTAGTCGAATCACTGGCACAGTTCTATCCAAGGGCGTGTTTTTGTCGCAGACTCGGCAAATACGTCTTTGCCCCAATTATTGGTTAGAGAAAAGCCTCTCCCATTGCTTGATTGTGTGATTTTGCCATACCTTTGCTAAGGCAATGAACGAAGCGCACGTGCAATATGAACCTTGTGACAAGTTCGTTATTGTTCAAATCTAACATGCTGATTTTGTTTTAAAAGTGACCTCAACAATATAAAATCACTTGAGTATAAAATGATTGTTGAGGCCACATGCACATTACCAAACTATCCCTAGTCAACTACAGAAACTTTAAAAATGTTAAGCTTCTGTTTAATAAGGGAATAAATACAATAATTGGCGAGAACGGCTCTGGTAAGACCAACTTATTCCGAGCTATGAGATTGCTGCTTGATAGCTCAATGCCTCGTTTCTCGACCAAATTGGCGGAAGGCGATTTTTGTAGAGCACTCGGCGACTGGCGTGGTCATTGGATTATCATTAGTCTTGAGTTTGATGATATTGCTGGTGATGAAGCAAGTCAGTCTTTATTTCTCCACGGTGTTGGAAATGCGGAAGATGAAGTTGTCTCTAGAGCAACGTACAATCTCATTTTTAGGCCTAAGGCTTACGTTAGACAGGCATTAGCACAACTTCCAACTGGGGATCTAGCCGCCTTAGAAAGCTACTTGGACAGTATAACTATCGATGACTATGAAACCGTCCTAACAGGCAAAAGTGTCGCTAATTTTAATGATCCCGCTGTCTACAAGAGCATAGTTGGTGACTTTGAAAGGGTTGATTTTCCTGATGTGTTAAATAACCCAAATATTGGTATACGCTTACCAAATATCCTTAATATGTCCAATGAAGTTTCGTTTACTTTCATCAAAGCACTAAGAGATGTAGTATCGGATTTTAATAGTAATAGAACCAATCCCCTGCTCACTCTACTAAAAAGTAAATCGGGTGACATTACTCAGGCTGATTTCCAACCTATTGCAGATCTGATTGGAACACTGAACAATGAAATTGAAGGGCTACCTGACATCTGTGATATTCGCGATGATATTGTAACTACGGTAGGAGATACGGTCGGCGATACATATTCTCCCAATTCAATCTCTATTCGTTCTAGTTTAACTGATGATTCAGATCAACTTTTCCAGTCATTAAAGCTTTTTGTCGCTGAGTCAAGTGATGGTTATGAAGGTGCTATCCATGAAATGAGCTTAGGTGGTGCGAACTTGCTGTATCTCACATTGAAGCTACTAGAGTTCAAATACCAAAAGGCTAACCAATCAATTGCAAATTTCTTGTTGATTGAAGAACCAGAAGCACACATACATACTCATATTCAAAAGTCACTTTTCGACAATATTAACTACAAAAACACTCAGATTATCTACTCAACCCACTCTTCACATATTTCAGAGGTAAGTAACATCAAGAATATGAACATCATTGGTCTTGTCAATGGTGTTTGTGAGGTGTTTCAGCCGTCATCGGGGCTTTGTAAGGCACAAATTGGCTTCGTACAGCGATATCTAGATGCGATTCGAAGCAACTTACTATTTGCACGAAGTGTTGTGCTAGTTGAAGGAGATGCTGAAGAGATTCTTATTCCTGTTCTACTGAAAAAGGTTCTAGGTTTAAGTTTAGACGAAATTGGTATCAGTTTAGTTAATATTCGAAGCACTGGTTTTGAGAATATTGCATTATTGTTCGATGAGCAAAGAATTAAGAAACGTTGCAGCATTATTACGGATCTAGATGAAGCATTTTTCGATACTACAATTTTACCCACGGATAATGCTACAAACATAAAGAAGAAAGAAAAAGCCATAGGCTCTCAAGAAGCAGGTTTGGCTCGGAAAGGAAGGCTTGATGACTTTTGTTTAAACAACCCATGGATTTCAACTTATTACGCAGACCACACGTTTGAAGTTGATTTCATAAAGTCGTCCAACGAGGTCTATCTTAAGAATATTATTGGGGATATATACACTCAACAAGCTAAAAAAAACACCGCTACAACTGAACTATCTTCAACTGATATTGCCACCTCCGGCTCTAGAGCATTAACTATGGCAAATTATCAGGGTAAAGGTTGGTTTGCCCTTACGCTTAGTAAAGTGATTGACTTTAAAGTAGCTATTCCTGAGTACATTTTCGATGCTATCAAGTTTGCGCATGGTGACTTCAATGCCGAACTCACCTTCAAAATACTCAAGCACCGTTACGAATCAGTCATTGAACATGTCAAATATGGTCTAGAAATCATTGAACGGTTAGATGGAGAAGGCGAAATTAACCTAAAACAAAAGTGGGAAACATACTTGGCTCCATATGAAAGTGGCCTAGCGACATTTACTCCTAAATGGGAAGCTTTTAATCCACTAGATGACGACATAAACGTTATAAAAGCTCAATTGATGAACGATCTACCTACTGAAAAAAGTGACATCTTAGCAAGGATATAATCATGTTTGTGTGGGATGAGGAAGACCTAAACGATGAACAAGTAGCGGCGATTAGTGAGCCGAATAATGTGTTTTTAGTTGCATGTCCGGGAAGTGGTAAAACTCGGACTCTTACCTACAAAATTGCTCTTGAGCTTTCGAGGTTAGACGCCCCCAAAAAATGGGTCGTCGCTATTACTTACACGCATAGAGCTGCTGATGAGATACGTGAACGCATAGAAACCCTTGGTGTAGACACATCACAACTGTGGATCGGAACAATTCACGCATTTTGTTTAGAGTGGATATTGAAGCCTTACGGCCTATACCATGACAAGCTGAAACATGGATTTAAAATAATCAACTCTTATGATTCTGAAGAAATAATTTCCCAAATATGCTCTAACATACGTACCGAACGTATTCGTTATGGAGAGTGTAGTCATTACTACACACCAAGGGGGTTAGAGCTGACTTGTGCAGGAAATAAAACTTCACTAGCTAGGCAAGTATTAGGTGACTATCACCACCATCTTAAAGAAAATAATCAGATTGATTTTGAACAGATTCTTTATTTTTCTTATGAGATGTTATCGAGTAATTCGGCGATCGCTAAGATAATAGCTAATCTATTCTCGTATGTTCTTATTGATGAGTATCAAGACACCAAAGAAATACAGTATTCAATTGTTGCGAGTATCATAAAAGCTAGCCAAGGTGTTGTAAAAACGTTCATTGTTGGAGACCCAAACCAAGCTATCTATGGCTCACTCGGGGGCTACGCAATAACACAACAGGAACTTGAGCAAATAGCCGAAGTATCATTTACTCCAATGACTTTAGATAAAAATTATAGAAGCTCAAGAAGGATTATCGATTACTACTGTAATTATAATGTTGTTCCTAGCGCCACTGCCGCTGAAGGTGAGCATAAAGATCATGCGAGTATTATTACTTATGATCAGGTTACTCATAAGGATTACTTAGTTGAGCAAGTTAGTAGGCATATTGAGCATAGTGTTAAGAATTTGGGAATCTTGGAAAAAGAGATTTGTGTGATCGCACCTTGGTGGATGCACTTGGCTGCGCTAACCCGTAGCTTGGTGAACAGATTACCACAATATAGCTTCGATGGGCCGGGTCTAGTACCATTCTCAAGAGACATTGATAATTTTTGGTTTAAACTGACTCAAATCATCCTAACAGAGCCATCACCCAATATGTATATTAAGCGTCTTCGGTGGGCATCTGATATCTTATATGACATGGAACTTGCGCTGGTTGATGTTAGTTCGATAACTCCAAAACAGTTACTTAAAACCATCAACTCTACTTCAATAGATGAAGATGATGGTCTGGCTTATCTTCGTTCATTTTTTGATGAATTACTATGTGAGCTGGGAATAGACTTCTCGTTATATCCAATGTTAAAGGAACATCATGAATCATTCTTTAACGGTACACAAAATCGGATTGAAAGGCTAAGGAGCGAGAGTGCACTATTTGCAACAGACATAGAGGCATTTCGCAGAGCATTTAAACCTAGAACTGGCATTAAAGTGTCAACTATACATGGAGTAAAAGGTGGTGAATATGATGTTGTTATCTCTTTTGGTCTGCTTCAAGGTTTAGTTCCAAACTTCAATGACTCTTCCGTTGAAAGTTCAAAGAAGCTGCTATACGTGATAGGTTCTAGAGCTAGAAAGAATCTGCACCTTATTTCCGAAAAAGGAAGAATGTTTGGCTATGGTCGATATAGAAGCGAGCGCCAACCTACAGAAGTCCTGTGCCACTTAGCCTTCACATACGATAATTTATCGCTTTAGAATTAGATCTTGCCCTAGCTCTAGATAGGGCAAAACTGATTCGTAACCTATTTATTGGTGTTTGCAATACCTGAACTAATTCAGTAACTCCTAAATTAAATGATTGCTCTAAGTCATTTCTGTCCAAAAACGTTTCACAGAACCAAGCTTTGGGACAAAAGTGCCTTAGTGCGACTGCTCTAAAGCACTTCTGCTCCTTTTCTCGTTAGTGCAATCGAAGATCACCGCAACGATTTTAGGCTTGGCTGCCGAAATCTAGCGTGAGTTTATCTCCATGCGCACGAAAGAAGCACTGGCAGCACGGAAAAAGAGTGGGATGGCACTGGGTCAGCCAAAGGGTGAAGCAAAGACACTCAAACTGGATGTCCCTATTGGGGAAATGACAAACTTACTTTGGTATCGATAGAACAATAAGTGATCAATCATTCTTTCTGGGGTAGTCTATATTCATCGGATTGAACATGATGTCATCGAGGCTCAATGCAAGAGAAAGTAAATGATTGGCTAGATATAGCAGAGCGAGTTCTAAACCTAATCAGACCCAAGGCTTACAACACTATAGCTAAGGCTGTCGTCCTTACTGGTATAGGTCTTATAGTTGAGTCACAGGTGAACTTTCTTCATGCAGTGGTAGTGGCACTATTCGAAGAGTATGTAGGCAAGTCCGAAATTCTTCGCTCTGTTCTTAATGCTTCGAGTGATCCCACAGTGGGCATCTTACTTGTTCTTGCGGGCATGGTGTATCACGTAGCTGTCACCCTTGGTAAAGACTTCATCGACACAAAAAAAGCAGAGCTACCAAAGTATCCCGTACTCAGTTGCTTTCTACTGAATGGCGATAGAGAGAAGTTAGATTCAGAATTCACTGTACGAGGTAAGCTAGTCTGTCTTCCAGATAGAGATAGCATTCCAGATCAAGAAGAGCCTATATTTGATGAAGCTATCTATGGTCACAACGCTTCTATTTTCCGTACGATGCAGGCCATCCACAGATCTCCCTTTGGTGATCAACTAAATAAGAGCTTATACCGAGAGCGAGCAGATGTATTAAAGGAGTGGGCTGGGGCTGAGATTCTTTACTTAAACATCTCTAATGATAGTAGTATCTTAGCTAGTGGGGTTTCTGTTGTACTTACAATCCCTCGCTACAAAGGGTTATCAATCAAAGTACCTGATAACAAATATCCACCAGAACCCAAATCAGTACGTAAGTACGAAGATAAATTCTCCCTCATACTTCCTAGCTATAACAATGTATCAATGCCGGATTTATGGGTATCTTCAGATACTAAGAACTACTACATCAAATGGAAAGTAAATCGTCTTCAAGCACAAACTGAGCTGGAGGCGGATGAATGCGTACTGTTGAAGACTGATAAGCCAATTGATGTTCAATGCACTATTTTTTGCGATGAGTTACCAGAGCCAGCTCGGACAACATTCAGAGCGAACCCACCACAAGATACAACCGTTATCTCTGTAGATGAGCTATCAGATGAATCCTGCTATAAAGCTTTAAGCGACAAGCTAATTATGGAAGGCTACGTCCTAAGAGTTTTTGAAGAAATGATTGAAGAGTATGAAATGGAAAGAAGCTAGGTGACCCTAGCTTTCTACTACTTATTCCAATGACGCTTAACTGTGAGATACCGATACCTAACTCTTTCGCTGTAGCGCTTTGAGACAATCCCTCTGCTTTGCATCGCTGTACATTTTTAGTGGTATCTTTTGCTGCTGGTCTACCTAGCTTCTTACCTTCATTTTTCGCGCTATTAAGCCCTTCCTGAGTGCGTTCTCTGATTCGGTTTCCTCACCATTGGAACAAAAGCGACTTAGAAGCTAATCTAAATAGAGTGCTACATTAGATTCAGAGTTTGAATAGCTTCCACCACTATTCTTGAACGTTCTCCTTCACGTGGGGGGAAGCCACCTTTGATAAAGTATTGATTAATGAGTTGTTCCCACTCAGATTCATGTTGTCCTTCTTCTGCTTTGAAAAGCGCAGAGTTATAAAAACACTCTTGAGCGATCATTGTTAAAACAACTTGGTGATGAGCAGCTTCAAGACCGCCTTCCCGGATTGGGACTATTTGATGCTCGCCTAAGTATTCTGCAAGCTTTTTCGCATCACCTTTTGATTGAGTGAGCGAACTCGCCAACTGTTTATTAAAGCAAAAGAGTACAACACCGAATAACCTTAGTAGCCGATATCCGAATGCAACACTTGAGGCCAAATGTTCTCCAGCAGTAAGGTGCTGGTAAACCTCGAGATATCTGACCAGAGTTTCAACTTCACGCAATGATAATCGTTGCTCTTTGATGATATGTCTTATGAAATCAAACTCGGCATTTTCTGATAGCTTACTAGCATTTAGAATCGTACTTTGTTCTACCAAATTTTGATAGTGTCGAACTGAAGCCAAAGATTTATTCATACCTACATGATCAGAGAAAGTGTTTGGTAATACGAAAGTAAACTTGAGGAACTTATCGAGATATTGTTGAGCGTTAACACTGTCACCATATCGATGATTAATCGAGGCTTTTAGTTGGGTCGAGTTGGTCACTAGGACAAACTGAACACCAGACACAGGGAATGTGTGCTTAATTACTTCGAGTATATTCACTGCAAAGTCAGGTCGACACCGATCTAGTTCATCGATGAATACTACAATAGGCTTTTCTTCCGTAATATCAGCCATCATTTTTTGTAGAGCTTCTAGGCTTTCATTAGCCTTTATATGATCTTTTAACAGCGACTCTACGGATGAATCTATCGCTTTGTCTGCTACTTTCTGGATCTCTTTATCAAATCCATCAAGGACAGTTTCTGTATCTTGTTTTAATACATGGGCAACACCTGCTTTTGCTAAAGTTTTTAGACCATACCTAACGGTTGGTAAGACTTTTTGTACGAAGCTGTCTCGCTGCTCACCTTCAGGTAGAACTTTCAAGATTTCAGCTAGTATTGTTAGCAAAGGTTCATCGGCATGATCAGCCTGAAATGCATCAACGTAAATCAGATGATGCGAATCTCTGCCTTTCATTAAGTTGATTAGTTTATGGCAGAACTCCGTTTTTCCGGTTCCCCATCCACCGTCAACGACCATTGGGGAGATATCTATTGACGACTCAAGCAATAGAGCTACTTTTTCTGCTACGGTTTCTCGTTTGAACTCGTCACGACAAGCAAAGGTTATATTGTTCATTTTTTTAATTAAGCCTTATAAATTATATTCTTAGTGAGTAGCGTACTTGACATCGCCACGCTCGTGGCAAGTAGTCGTCCATGTGTGTTTATCAATCACTTTTGCTCCAAAAGGCCCATATACACCCCACGCGACTGTAATGTCTTCGTCCCAGCAAAGGTCGCACTGTAATGCTTCTGTAGGGATGGTCATGTTTAAAATGTCGTGTGCTATATTGTGGAGTGATGTAGGTTTGGCGCAGTAACAATTTTTACTACCTAATGGGTCTCGCAGTGTTATTGGGCCTACATATCGACGGTAAAGCTTGGGAAATACTTTTCGTAAACGTTGTTGTACTGCTTTCAGTATTGTTTGTTCGCCTTTAGCTTCAGCATTTTTCATAAGCCTAACTAGACTATCTTGGTTATCGTATTGCCCTTGATTTATCTTTGAAAACAGAGCGTTTATACGCTCTGTTCTAGATGTTCTTCTGCTGGTACTTGGCGTTACTGAGGAGGATGTTGGTTGAATAGACGCTATTTTTTCGCCATGTATTTTTCTAAGGTGGCGTTTAAGGTTTTTCTGTTTGATATCCTTTTTACATTGAGGGCACTCAACGAATAGCTCTTTATCAGGTAGTGAATTACTCATCTACAACCTCAACGGTCTTATGTTGCGCACCGAAGTAGGTGCCCTCATCAATGGTGTAACGCAGCGCGACGCCACAACTTGGGCAATCAAACTCTTCGTTTGGTTCAATGCATTCGTCTTCAATCCAGTCCCAGCCAAAGTGATTCTCACATTCGGGGCATTGCATAACGGCTCCTCAAGTCTCACAACTCTCTGAAATCCTTAGCGCATCTTCAATTTCAACACCAAGGTATTCAATTGTACTTTCTAACTTAGCATGACCAAGAAGCAACTGGATAGCACGTAAGTTCTTGGTTTTGGCGTAGATCAAAGATGCTTTGGTACGTCGTAATGAGTGCGTCCCGTATTGCGTTTTGTCTAGGCCGATATCAGTCACCCATTTATTTACTAAAGTTGTGTAGTAGTGATACGAAATCGGCTGACCCTCTCTGCGTGGACTAGGAAACAAGAAGTCGGTTGGTGACAACGCATTCTTAATGATCCATTGCGACAACGTCTGCTGCGTCTTGGGAGTGATCTCGAAGTGAACTTCTTGGTGAGTTTTCTGCTGTTTAACGATGGTTCTGGACATCACACAACCACTGCGACTGACATCTTGCACTTTCAAATTCCGTAAGTCGCAAGACCGAAGCTTACTATCGATAGCAAGGTTAAAAAGCGCTAACTCGAACAGTCGTTCTTCCAGCTCCAAACGAATTCGAATACGCCAAATATCCTCTAATTTGAACGCTTTCTTCTGACCAACTCGTTTACCTTTGTTCCAAGCGACCATGATGTGCTCCTTACTTCATAAAATCCACTTCTAAGTAAGGCATAAATCAAGGACTTTTGAGGCTTGGGTGGTATCATGGCAAAAATTTTTCGTTTTAAAGAACACCGAAATGAACCAACAAGAACAACAATTCCTTAAAGAGCTTGAAAGCAAGCTCTGGACAGCGGCAGACAAGCTACGTTCCACTCTCGATGCAGCGCAATACAAACACGCTGTGCTTGGCTTAATCTTCGTCAAATACGTCTCTGATGCGTTTAAGCTGCGTCAGGACGAGATTAAAGCTGAACTTGCTAACCCTGAGCATGAATATTACCTAGATCCGGCTGACTTCTCAGAAGAAGAGTTAGCTGAAGAGATTGCTATCGAGTTAGAGCAACGGGATTTCTACACTGAGAAGAACGTGTTTTGGCTACCTACGGAATCTCGTTGGCAGTTCCTACAAGATAACGCACCACTGGTTATTGGTGGTGCCGACCTTGAGATTGACGGTAAAGCTAAGAAGATTACTTCAGTAGGTCACCTAATCGATAATGCTCTAGAAGGTATCGAGCGTGATAACCCGAAATTGAAAGGTGTACTAAACAAGTCATACTCTGGTTTAAAAATAGATCAGGCCAAGTTGAACGAGCTTATCAACTTGATAGCGACTATCCCGTTTGTTCATGCTGACCTAAACAGTAAAGACATCCTCGGCCACGTATACGAATACATGCTTGGTCAATTTGCTCTGGCTGAAGGTAAAAAAGGTGGTCAGTTCTATACGCCAGCCTCTATCGTAACGCTAATCGTTGAGATGATTGAACCGTTTGAAGGTCGAGTATATGACCCTGCAATGGGTTCAGGCGGTTTCTTTGTACAATCAGAGAAGTTCATTGAGCGTCATGCTAATGAGAAGAAAGTCGATGCGCTAACGCAGAAGCAGAAGATCTCTATCTATGGTCAAGAATACAATCATACAACGTGGCAACTAGCGGCGATGAACATGGCGATCCGTGGTCTTGATTACGACTTCGGTAAAGAGCCAGCAAGTACCTACACCAATGTACAACATCCTGATTTACGTGCTGATTTCATCATGGCTAACCCTCCATTTAACATGAAAGAGTGGAATACGGGTGTTGATGATAATGATCCGCGCTTCAAATATGGCCAACCACCGTCAGGTAATGCGAACTTCGCATGGATGCAGCACATGCTTCATCATCTTGCTCCTGATGGCTCTCAGGCGCTTCTATTGGCAAACGGCTCGATGAGTTCGACAACCAACAATGAAGGTGAAATCCGTAAAGCGCTTATCGAGAACGACCTTGTTGAGTGTATGGTCGCGTTGCCCGGTCAACTGTTTACCAACACGCAGATCCCAGCATGTATCTGGTTCTTAACGAAGAACAAAACAGCTCGTACTGATAAAGCAGGTCGTAAGCTACGTGCTCGTAAAGGTGAAGTGCTGTTTATTGACGCCCGTAACCTTGGCTACATGAAAGACCGTGTTCTACGGGACTTTAGTTTTGATGACATTCGGAAAGTAGCTGATCTATACCACGCATGGAAAACAGGCGAAGAAGTGCATGATGTTGGCTATGAAGACCAAGCGGGGTTCTGCAAATCAGCAACGCTCGAAGAAATCACTAAGCATGATTTTGTTCTAACTCCCGGTCGTTACGTAGGTGCTGCTGAGGAAGAGGACGATGGTGTTCCTTTTGCTGAAAAAATGGCAACCTTGACGGAAAAGTTAGGCGAGCAGTTTGCAGAATCAGCAATGCTAGAGGCTGAAATCAAGAAAAATCTAGTGGGGTTGGGTTATGAGTTGTAATCAAACTCTAACAGTTGGTGATATTGCACAAGTATTTGATGGCCCTCATGCAACACCAAAGAAAATAGAAGCAGGCCCATATTTTTTAAGCATATCTAGCTTAGAAAATGGCAAATTAGATCTATCTAAATCAGCTCATGTCAGTGACGAAGATTTCGTAAAGTGGACACGTAGAGTAACACCTGAAGAAGGTGATATTTTGTTCTCCTATGAAACAAGGCTTGGTGAAGTAGCAATGATGCCCGCAGGGGTAACAGCTTGTTTGGGGCGACGAATGGGACTGTTGCGTCCTGACCGCTCTAAAATATTGCCTGAGTATCTTCTATACGCATATCAATCGCCTGCATTTCAAGAGACTATTCGCTCAAAAACAATTCATGGGGCGACAGTTGATCGAATTGCATTAAAAGAACTACCTAGTTTTCCTATACAAGTACCACCACTCTCGGAACAACGGAAAATAGTTGATGTTTTGAAGGGCTATGATCGAAAGCTAATGCTCAATTCAGAAACCAACCAAACCCTTGAGGAAATGGCGCAAACTATCTTTAAATCATGGTTTGTCGATTTCGATCCAGTTAAAGCCAAAATGAATGGCAAACAGCCAGAAGGTATGGATGCTGCGACTACCTCGCTATTCCCAGAAAAGCTAGTTGAGTCTGAGCTAGGGTTGATCCCGGAAGGTTGGGAAGTTGGAACACTGGACAGTCACACATCTATGATTATCGATCATCGTGGCAAAACACCCAAGAAGTTAGGTAGTGATTGGGTCGAGGAAGGTTACCCAGCGATATCAGCAAAAAATATTAAATCAAAAAAGATTGTTCGCCCAGACACAATTCGTTTTATCGATGAAGCTACATACAAGAAATGGATGAAAGAGCCGCTTGTTAAAGGTGACATCATCATGACTTCTGAAGCGCCTATGGGCGAACTGTACTTTTTTGATGGTTCAGAAGATTTTTGCTTAAGCCAACGACTATACGGCCTCAGAGCTAATAGTGATGTTTGTAGTCCAGAATTTTTGTTTAACTGGCTTCAAACAACAAAAGCAAAGGCAGATATGGAAGGTCGAGCTTCAGGTACAACTGCATTAGGCATCAAGCAAGCTGAGCTTCGTAAGGTTAAGATTTTGACCCCGCCACGAGAGCTGCTAGAAAAGTACAGTGCTGTAGCTAGTAATCTAGTCGATATGGCAGCGAAAAATAATGCTCAAAATACAGTTCTTGAAGACCTACGTGACACGCTACTTCCTAAATTGCTTTCCGGCGAAATCGAGTTAGGACAGGCTCAAGAATTAGCTGAGGTCGAGTAATGGCAACCCGAGTAGAAATGATTATCGAAACGCTCAAGGCGAATCCCGACAAGAAGTTTACTGCTCGGGATTTGGCTAAAGAGTTTTTAATTCGATACCCAGAAGAAATCGCTGAGAAGCAAACGAACCCACGCTACGATACCGAAGAACGCTTGATTGCACAGTTGGCCGCCGAGGTTGGCGGACAACGAACTCGCAGAGCACAAAAGGCGTGTGCCAATGTAGCAACTCGCGATAAACCCCGCCCAAGAATCTATTATTGGGATGAGAATCCTAATTTATCTTCTCTTGATGATATCCAAGACGAAGCCGATGAGCCGGAAATTGACACCCCCCTTGTTTCACAAAGCTTCAGTGAACATGACTTGTACCCTATGCTCATAGACTACCTCAGTAAAGATCTGGGTCTCTACTGCCAGCGAATTGATGAGCGTAAGTCTAAAAACTCTCACGGCAACGGGGGTAACCACTGGCTACACCCTGATATCGTGGCGTTAGAGCCGCTTGACCAAGGTTGGGATGAAATTGTGAGGAGCTGTGTGCGCAGTGGCAATCATAGCTCAGTTCGGCTTTGGTCTTTTGAAGTGAAGAAGCACCTTACCAAAGGCAATGTACGAAAATACTTTTTCCAAGCGGTATCAAATTCGAGTTGGGCTAATTTCGGCTACCTTGTGGCGACTGGCCTAAATGGCGACGTAGAAGGTGAGCTGCAAATGCTGTCGAGCTTACATGGGATTGGCGTGCTGATCCTTGATACTGAATCTTTGTTTGATAGCCAAATACTCATTCCAGCTCAAGAGAGAGTCAACGTCGATTGGCAATCTGCAAACCGAATAGTCACTGAAAATAGGGATTTCCACCACTACGTTGAGCAGGTTGGAATTTATAACCAAACCGGACGTTTGATTAAGAGTGCATGGAATAAATAACTAGGATAAAGGCTTAATGATCACAGAAGACCAACTAGAACAACAATGCCTTGATTGGTTTAAAGAGCTTGGCTACCAATATAAAAATGGCTATGACATCGCACCGGATGGCCCTGTTAACCCAGCTACAGGCGTCCCTGAGCGTGATGACTATCATCAGGTAGTTCTCAAACAACGTTTGCTTAGTCAGCTAGGGATGCTGAACCCTGAATTGCCAGAAGAGACTCTCAATCAGGTTGTGAACACGGTAAGCACACCTGAAACCCCCGTGCTTATCAAAAATAACCGCGCATTCCATAAGCTTTTGATTGAGGGTGTACCTGTTGAATACACTACCATTGAAGATGGTCAGTTAACTCCAAAACATACCCATGCTCGCTTAATGGATTTCATCAATCCAGATAACAACGAATTCCTAGTTGTTAATCAGTTCACTATTACTGGCACCAAGGGCAATCGTCGACCAGATGTGGTGGTGTTTATTAATGGCCTTCCTATCTCAGTTGTTGAGTTAAAGAACCCAGCAGATGAGCACGCCGATATTTGGAACGCATACAACCAACTGCAAACCTACAAAGATGAGATCCCTGATCTGTTTGCATTTAACGAGTCGTTAGTCGTCAGTGATGGTTGGACGGCGAGGATTGGATCTCTGACTGCAAACAAAGAACGTTTTTTACCTTGGAAAACCGTTTCTGGTGAAGATGATAAACCACTTTGGGATTACCAGCTTGAAACTGTCGTTAAGGGATTCTTTAAACCTGATTTATTGCTTGATTACATTCGCTACTTTGTCCTATTCGAAACTGACAACGACAAAATCATCAAGAAGATCGCTGGTTACCACCAATTCCATGCTGTTCGAGCGGCAGTAGAAGCAACAGTAAAAGCGAAGCAAGCCGATGCCAACTTACCTTTAGTGGCTGATAATATTGCAAAGTATCAGGTTCAAACCACAAAAGGCTTAGACAAAATTAAACCCGGAAGTGGTAAGGCAGGTGTTGTTTGGCACACTCAAGGAAGTGGTAAAAGTATCTCAATGGTGTGCTACGCCAGCAAACTGCTTCAGCAGCCAACTATGAACAACCCAACGATTGTTGTCGTCACAGACCGAAATGATTTGGACGGTCAGCTCTACAACACGTTCGGCATGGCGCAAGAGACGCTCAAACAGATCCCACAGCAAGCTGATGATCGTGATGCCCTGCGTGAGTTATTACTTAACCGTCAATCAGGCGGCATCATTTTCACCACCATACAAAAATTTGCGCTATTGGCCGATGAAACCGAGCATCCAGTTTTATCGGAGAGAGCAAATATTGTTGTCGTTTCGGATGAGGCACACCGAAGTCAGTATGGTAACAATTCCAAACTGGTTGAAGTTAAAGACGAAAATGGCGCTGTAAAAGCCTACAAGTACGTTTTTGGTTATTCTAAGTACATGCGTGACGCTTTGCCTTATGCCTCGTTCATTGGCTTTACAGGCACTCCTATCGCCATGGATGACAAAGACACTCGCGGTGTATTTGGCGAGTACGTATCAATCTATGATATTCAAGATGCCGTTGATGATGGTGCAACCGTTCCGATTTACTACGAATCACGCCTAGCGAAACTTGATATCAATCAGGACAAGATCGAAGCTCTTAACGATGAAGTAGAGGATGAAATTGGTGAAGATGAAGAGACCGCAGACCGCGAAAAAATCAAATCACAATGGGCTGCGTTAGAGAAACTTGTTGGTGCGGAACCTCGTATAAAGCAAGTGGCAAAAGATCTCGTTAATCATTTCACAACACGTACTTCTACATTCCCCGGCAAGGCGATGATTGTGGCGATGAGCCGTGAGATCTGTGTCGACCTGTATGATGCTATCGTAGCAATAAAGCCTGAATGGCATAACGATGATCCTGAAAAAGGTGCAATCAAAATCGTTATGACAGGTAGTGCATCAGACAAAGAAAAGATGCAGCCTCATATTCATGATAAGAAAACAAAAAAGCTGTTTGAGAAGCGTTACAAAGATACCGAAGACGAACTTCAATTGGTGATTGTACGTGACATGTGGCTAACAGGCTTTGATGCACCGTGTTGTCATACCATGTACATCGATAAACCGATGAAAGGCCATAACTTGATGCAGGCTATCGCCCGAGTAAACCGTGTGTTTAAAGACAAACCCGGTGGCTTAGTGGTGGATTACATCGGTATTGCTAACGAGTTGAAAAATGCTCTCAAGACTTATACCAACAGTCAGGGTAAAGGTCAGCCAACGGTAGACACAGCAGAAGCCTTTGCAGTGTTGATGGAAAAGGTTGATATCATTCGAGGCATGTTCGCAACACCTGTCGATGGTCACACCTTCAATTATCGACCTGATTTTGAAACCGATGCACTTCGATTGTTGCCCGGTGCTGTGAACCATTTATCCGGTCTGTCCCATAACGATAGCAGTGGTAAAAAAGTTCGAGATGGTAAACGACGCTTTCTTGATGTAATGGCGGCACTTACCAAGGCTTACTCGCTATGTAACACGATGGATGAGACTGGCGGCTACAAGAACGAAATTGCTTTCTACTCCGCGATAAAAGCTGCATTCATCAAGCACTCAACGGTTGATAAAAAGCGTACCGACGAAGAGCGTAATACCGCTCTTAAGCAAATCCTTAACAATGCGGTCGTTGCCGATGGCGTTGATGATATCTTTTCAATGGTAGGGCTAGACAAACCGAACATTGGTTTGCTGTCAGAAGAGTTCCTTGAAGACGTCAAGAACATGAAAGAGAAGAACCTTGCAGTAGAGCTATTAGAAAAGCTACTACGTGATGAGGTGAAAGCTCGCATGAAAAATGATGTGATTCAGGAGAAGAAATACTCTGATCGCATCATGACCACGCTTCAAAAGTATCACAACCGCAATATTGAAACGGCTCAGGTTATTGAAGAGCTGATTCAATGGGCGAAAGAGATGCAGGAGGATGCGGCCATGTTGGATAGGTTAAACTTATCTGTTGATGAGATTGCATTCTATCGAGCTTTGATCGAGAACGAGTCTTCTGTTCGAGAGTTGGGGGATGACAACCTACGTAAGCTTGCTATAGAGCTGACTCATCAGCTTCGTAAGTCTGCAACGGTAGATTGGCAGAAGCGGGAAAGTGTCCGTGCTCGTATGCGTAACCTAGTTCGCCGACTACTGCGCAGATGGAAGTACCCGCCTGATGCTGCTGAAGAGGCGATTAAGCTTGTGTTAGAGCAGGCTGAGGTGTTGGCCGATGGGTGGTGTGTGGCTTAAGCATATTGGGGAGTAGGTGTGAAAGCTATGTTTTGCATCTCTCGCCATAACTAATTGAAAAGGAGCGTAAATCTGGGACTCAATTCCAGTGTCAAAAGGTATGGAGTGCTTCAGTGCTTTGTCCAGTTTAGATTAATTGTTGAACTGCCTAAGTTCCGTCAAGAAAATTGTCATACCTTCTGTTGAGTGTTAATTACTTGATGCTCATTACTCTTATGTTCGTGGATATGCTTTTTACTCAAATTGGTCCAGTAAAACAAAGGGGGTTGGGTATGTTTTCATCACTTTATGCTATAACGTATTGCGGTTTTACTATCTCCACGTCAAATGTGTTAAAGTAATGGAAAGTTAAACCTAAAGAGATAGTTATGCTTCGTGAGTTTTCCTCTAAGTTTTCAACACTTAGCCCAGAGTTTTGGTTACAGATGTGCCAAGACATCAATGATTTCAGAACTACATTTCAGCTTCCTGTAAATCAACCAGTTTCAGAGAATGATTGTAATGTTCACAATGCACTACACATTGAAGAGCTAGTCGAGCTAGCATTAGCAACGAATAAAGAAGAGCAAGCTGATGCAATTCTTGATGCCGTTTACACGTTGGTCGGTCGCACAGCTCAAGTTGGTGAATACGACATGGAAAGCTCTGCTGTAGCCCATATGGTGGATATCCTACTAGCTACGGCGTTAACGCTAGAAATTCCTTACGAAGCTTGTTGGAGAGCTATCCACGCATCAAATATGACTAAGGCAGCGTCTAGCGAAGAAGAAGCCTTGGCGACTGTTGAACACTATAAAAATCGTGGAATTGCAGGTGAGATTTTTGTTGCTGACAGTGGTAAATACCTGATTAAGTGTAGCAAAGATTCAATCGATGAAACAGGTTCAACAATACGCAAAGGTAAAGTATTAAAGTCTGTGCAATATACACCTGTTGATCTTGTGAGAGTACTAAAAGAAGCCTAATGGGCGTCTAAAATAAGTAGGGGGCGTAGTGCCTCCTTTTTATGCAATATCTAACTCCAAACTTTTTAATATAGTTTGAATTTCCTCAGTAGCCTGATGATTGGTGACTGCGCCGCTCTCAAGATTTGATTTGATTCTACCAATAGCCTTTTTTGTTGACTCAATAGCTGACCGAATCTGTAGAGTTTTATACTGAGCGTCAAATTTAAAGCGTCTAGCGAATGCAAGGTTTATATAGTCTTCCATGGAAGAAAGATATTTGTGGCCTGTCCATTCCTGTAGCTGACGTTTGAACCATTCTGTGTTGACTATTAAGCGCTGAAAGTCGTCTGGATTTTTCACATCGCCTCGTGATTCAATTATTTCAATTAGTTTATTCGTAACATAGGTGTGTCTAAACAAGTGTGCATGTAGTTCCTCTTCTATACCTAGAGCATTACGCCAATTTGTAAAATATGTCGTTAATGTGTCCTCGGATAAGGGCTTTCCAGTTGTTGTGCTTACGAATAGATACCCATGATCATTCGCTTTTGCTTTGCCTAATTTGTTTTTTATAAGCACGCGTCTATAGCGTCTTATATAATTTGATATCTCTGAAAGAAACACCCTAGATACAGGTACATACCTTTCTTTCCTCTCGGCATCTTTTTGTTTCAAATTTATAAGTCGCAACCGTGGGAACTTGTCGTTTGATCTTAGTGCATCCTTGATATCAGATACACGTATGTTAATGATTTCAGCCCTCCTAGCTCCCAATTGATCGAGAGCGTGAAATAGAGCTAAGTCACGCTCTCTAACTTGAATGTTATTATTAGATCTTAGGTAGTTGAACAACTTATCATGTACATCTATTGATATAGGTGTCTTTTTATTTGTGGCGTTTGGATCTGGAAATGAGATGTGTTTATATGAGAATGTGTCATGAGTTCCAGAATATCCCTCAATTTTCCTTGATCTTTTTTCAACAGAAATGGTTATAGCATGTCCCGACGTCGTACCAATAAAAAATTTTAAATGATTGGTCTCTTCCACTAGTTTTAAAAAATCCAAACATCTTTTACCAATGCTTATGACGGTGTTGTATTTTCTTTTTGCAGTTACTTTATCCGCTCGTCTCTCAGCAGAAAGAGAATTAATAAATATCGTAAAAAAAGAATCTGTTAGTTGGGATAGGCTGATATTATTGTTATAAGTAAAATCAACGAGCAAGCTTATTTGAGAAGCGTAAGCGTGTAAAGTTCCACCCTTCTTCCCGAATGTAGATACGCCTTCTTCAACCAGTTTTCTTATATAAAGGTTTGCTTCATAGCACGGTATTCCATTTGGGTACATGATAAAGGGGTATCTCGTTATGGGCTTGAGAGTATCTAACTCATCATTTAATGGGTTATACCCATACCAAAGAACATGATTCTCAATATATCTAACAGTCATAAGTAACCTTAAGATTTCTTAGCTAATTTTACATGCTGTAATTGCAAGTTAATTATTCTGTTTATGTTTTCAAACTCTTCTTCAGGATTGTCAGGTCTAGACAATAGTGCTTTTTTCAGTTCTCCCCTAAGTTTGTCAATAATTTGAGCATATAGAGAATTCTCTAACATTAATGACTGGTTAACCTCAAGTGTAGTGATGGTACTTTGCTCTTTACGCTTGTTTCCTTTGTTCTTGATTTTATTTATTGCTGCTATTGCTTTTAACCTTTGCTTGTCGAGTTTACTATAACCCTCTAGGAACTCCAGAGCACATAAAGATTTTTGAGTATTTAAAGACATCGGAATAATTGATTCACTGGAGTCATTTCCGGGCAATGATGCTTTAGCTAGGGATGTTTGTGATGAAAGAATGGACATTAAATTTTCATCTTTACTGAATTTTTTAGGATGTGACTCAATTGAGGCAAGTAAGCTCATCATATTGTGTATGGATTGAATCTTCCTATCTCTACTATTCATTATCTAAATCCTTAACTTTGATTACGAAGTTAAATGCGGTTTCATTTGATTCATTCTTAAAAAACTCTGGTTCTAATGTAATAATATCATGGTCAAGAAGATACTGAATTTGACCTTCAAGTTTAGACTGCTCTATCAAAACTTTTGAATCTATATTCAAATTGAAGTCCTCGTCTAGAGCACCATTAGGGAAATACAATTCCATAAAATCGATTTGCGACTTGAGGTTTATGCTATCGACTCCGAACTGATTTATAAGTGCAACACTTAGCTTTTCCAAGTCTGTGCTATTCAAGTTTCTAAACGTGTATGCTAAGTAAGTTGCTTTAGTGCTATTTAACACATCGCCAGTAATAGACTCTGAAATATAATTATATAAGTGCTTAACATCACTTTGGGCTAATTGATATCGTAGAGAGTCCATTTTTTTATCTCCTGAAGACCAAAAAAATAAGAGTGCGAAAAACCGTCTTAGTTCGTGCTCAAGAATGTAGTACCTATATATCGTCCCATTTATTATTGTCGTTGGGGTGTTTATATAATCACAAAAATAACTTATAGCCTCATTAAATTGCTTATTGTCCAAAGGGTGTAACTTAAAATTATTGAATGAAACCCCATTGAATAGGGCAATATTTTCTTTCGAGTACAACCCTTTTTCAATAAATAGCATGTTGTATTTTTCTATTTTGTAAATGAGTTTGGCAATAATAAGTGGAGTTGGTCTTTCTATACATTCAAGCAAAGAAATTTTTCCGCCAACCCCTGTCTTTGCAGGCCAGAATCTTAAATTATAGTCAGCAAACGCTACTGAATTATTTTTGAGCCATGGGTTTTCATCACTTGGAACCAGATTTTCAAAAGGTGGAAGGCTTATGAATTCACTGACTCTTCGAGCATTTAATGTCCCCGTCAACACATGAACTGAACCCATCAAAACCTTGTAAAAGTACACAACTGAGTTTACTTCATGAGGATCATAACCTTTACTATTAAGGAACTTGTTAAATCCTAAATCTTTCAGCTTATCGCTGATAAATGTAGACTTTTTAATTATGTTTTTATATGGACTGCTATTTCTTTTTAACCCTTTTGTTTCTTCTGTAAACTTTAAAATGGTATCAAATAGTAGGTCAATCATTAACACGGGTTCATTGCTAGTTATTAAATCTGGATACCATAAGTCATCCTTTTTAAACTTTTGTCCAAGGTTTAACTCAAATGCTTTCTCCATTGATCTTAAGACAAATATTGGTGGTAAGCTGAATGTTCGTCCTACTGGCTTGAAATCATGTAAGTTTTTTAGCCTTTTCAGGGTGATTAATGATGGATCAATGTTAAGGTTATCTAATTTTGCAAGTTGTGCGCTAACTGGAATGTGTTTAATAATGTAGATTAAGGCTGTAACCGAAGATTGAGACATTGACTCCTTATCTTTATCCGTATAATGGTTTATAGCCTTATATTTACGGTCACTACTATTTGGTTTGATTTGATACTTCTCTAAAGCACTAATATTGCTATAGTTCGTTAGTGGGATAATGCTTCTACCAAAGATTGCCTTTGTAACTCTCGCATAATTAGGTTGAGGCAAAAGATCTTTTTTTTCTAATGACTTTCTATAAAACCCATTAGTATAAAGCTTGTAGGCATTATCGAGATGCCTTTGTCTTTCTTTTTCTGAAACAAATAATATGTTAACATTATCTAGAAGGTAAGGGTATTCTTCTAGAAAATCTTCAAAAGAGACTTCTTCGGAAATATAGGGAAGTTTTGCTAT